>DAOPZJ010000008.1:0-38168 GCA_035353335.1 Oscillospiraceae bacterium
GGTCGTCGGGGTGTAGCGAAGTTTGGTATCGCGCTTGAATGGGGTTCAAGAGGCCGCAGGTTCGACTCCTGTCACTCCGACCATAAAAATAAGAGGTATCTTAACGATACCTCTTATTTTTATGCCCGCAGGGAGGAGTCGAAGACTCCGAACGCCCGACTTTGCGGGCGTTTCACTCCACGACCAAAAAACGCATTTTTTGCCCCGAAGGGAAGGAGCCGAACCTTTCGACATTCTGTCACAAAAGGCACTAAAGGTGCCTTTTTAGGGAGGAGTCGAACCTTTCGACATTCTGTCACAAAAGGCACTAAAGGTGCTTTTTTAGGGAGGAGTCGAAGACTCCGAACACTCGCCGCAGCGGATGTTTCACTCACGACCAAAAAACTCGTTTTTTGCCCTTCGACATCCGAACATCCGCCGCAGCGGATGTTTCACTCACGACCAATAAAATGCAGAGGGACCATTTAGGTCCCTCTTTGATTTATGCCCCCAAGGGGAGGGGTCGAAGACTCCGAACGCCATGGTAGACTTGTTCTGCCTGCAGCGGGCGTTTCACTCCACGACCAAGAAACACATTTTTTGCCCGCAGGGAGGAGTCGAAGACTCCGAACGCCCGGGCAGACTCTGTTATGAATTTCTAGCCAACTTTTTGATCGATTATTTTTAGAAGATTGTCTTTTATGCAGTTTGATAAAGCATACTTTATTATCTCCCCTTGTTTATCTCCATCTTCAGCCAATACAAATATATATTTACCGTCACAGGCAGTTACTTTACCGGAAAATTTCGATATCCTATGAAAAACCCTTTTACCGATATAAGCCTTATAAACATTTAATCCGTCCTTAGATTTAAATTCATCTTCGTTTCTAGCACCTGTATTACTAACGCTATCTGTTTGAGCATGTCTGCCTTCAGAAATATCCTTTTGAAGTTTTAAGAGTTCATGAATCTCCGCAAAATGCGTTTGAGCAAACCATAATTCTTTATTGCCAACAAAAAAGGCGATATGGCTGTCATCATGTACAGTTTTTTCGTTGTAACTCAACAAGTCATTTTTGAGATTGTCCATGATAACTGAATTATTTCTTAGAATTTTGTATTCCGATGCACAATTAGGGCATAAGCATAGATTCATAGGATCGAGTTCGACTTTCGGGTCATTAAAAATCTGAGCATACTCAAATATATTCGGTTTGTGACACATTTGGCAGGCGTATTTATATATGCCGTCATAACGATATATGTTCATCAAATAGGCTCTGATTTCGGCTGCACAATTGCTGACCCGTATATGTCGAACTTTAAAATCATACTCAACAGGATTTGCATAAATAAGCATTTCAGCAGCATGTTTCTTTAATGCTTGCCAGTTTTTAACCCTTCCGATCGGAAATGGGTATTCCTCAGGGTGCGAATTTTCTTTTCCGCTTCCCCCACTAAACTTTGTTTTCAAATCATCGGGAGTAATACCGTATCTTCTTGCCAGTTCAATAGCAAAATATGCTTCACGTTTGCTCACGGGAATATTATCATAATCCTTATTCAACTCAGCTAAAAGATCATCTGAGCTCTTTTTAAATCCAAGCATTTCATAAATGGATGAATCAGGACTGACATTGCCGTAAATCGAATGATTTAAGTCGTGCTTTGTGATTTGGTTTTGCGAAACCAGTTCATTTGATTCGGTATACAACCAATTTCCATTCCATTCGGAATGGCATTTTTCTCGTCGTAGTAAGGATATCAAATCACAATATGCATGATTAATATCCGGCGTATTCCCTTTGATAATAAGTTTACCGGTAAGCTGTGCTTCATTTTCCAATAATGTCTGAAATATGGCTTTTGATTTTAGTATTGAGTCCTTGTTGCCCGGATGTAAAGAAATATATTTTAATGCCTCGGAAATGCATTCCATCGAAAATCTGTAACGAAAATCTCCGTTAGTAGACCAATCCGGATGACGATTGCTGCTATAATAAATGCCGGTAGTTTTCTCAATGCCGGTTACTAGAGTATCAAAAAGATTAAATTCCAATAAGTTTTGAATTGAAACTCCGTTATTTTCGTAGAAATCGGCATCAATTATATATCGATCGGCAATATTTCGAAAATACGCTTCAATATCAATTCCTGTTTCTGAACAGGGCAAATATATCCTGTTTTTATATGGATTGATGAATTTGTTTTCGTTTTTGTTCTTGCAGCGTAAAACGAGATAATTTTTCATCATCTCCACGATTTCTTCGGTATATGCCGGGTTAGCTTTATATTTTAAAAGTATTTTAACATCCTCGATATGCTTCGATGTATCAATGCTTTCTTCAGATCGTTTTTTGAAATCATTAATAAAGAACTCATATTCATTGGGCTTTTCGAGCTGAAGGATGTTATCAAAAAAATCTTTACATTTTTCATAGATTTCACTATCGACAATATTGATATCCTTGGAGGTGATATTTTTCGACGGAAGAAAAACATTCGGTAAAAACTGTGAGCCGATTTTTCGATAGGGTGCCATAAAAGCCCCGGCGGATGTTTTCACAATGTTTGACGTAAGCAGGTTTTGACCGCTTTTTGAAAAGGCATAAGGTACGGTTTCAAGAATCCTGTAAAGTTCAATAAGCCAAGAGTTGCTGCGCGCGGGTAAAAAGTCGGGATTTTTATCAAAGTAACCCCTAAGCGATTCAGGCCGTATCACTTCTATCTTCATTTCGTTCGAAAAAAAATCATATAAATACCTATACTCCTGATTTGATTCAGTGAGAAAAGTCGGCAGCCAATGGTATTCGCAGTAATCGTGAATTAATTCAGACAACAAACCATCGGTAATCAGTTCTGCCAGTTTTTCATTTCGTGCGATTTTGGCTGTTAGAGCAGAGGTATAGCCACCGCGTTTACATGGGAGGATTTTTTCATTAGATAGTTGTTTTCTTGTTGTTTCAAATAAAGTACCGAACAACCCAAAGTGTTCGAATCTTGCGGCATTAGTAGGCAACGCCCTGATAAAGCTCATATTGAGATTTTTAGTATTCCTTAGCTCTCTGATACTTTCGCTGAGCAAAATACCGGTCTCTTTTGCCAATTGAATATTATCGAGATCGTCACAAGGGATGCTGCTGCGGTTTGGTGTTGTTCTGTAAGGACCCTGCACGATAAAATCCAGTTTACTCTCTGTTTCCGTTGGAAAGTACACCGAAATATAAGGTGACTTGAGCTTTTGACATTCGTATTTTCCGTCATCACTCACTTTGACCGGGAAAGCGATATCCACTGTTCTATGTGAATTATAATCAATGCGGCGCGAAAATTTTAAATACGAAATTTTTTCTTCGTTTTTTAATGTGGATTCCCCAAGAGCAGATACCAAAGAGCAATGATCATTCAACAATTTTTTATCAAGTTGATATTTGCCTTCAATTCTTGAACCTTCGATATTTATTTTATATTCAATTAAAGAAAGATTGTTCATAAATAAAAGCGTCGTAATACCTAAGTTTTGTAATCTTTGCTTGAGACCGTTGTTTAAAATATCAATGGAACGATAACCTGAAAATGACTTGCCGCAACTATAGGGGAATACAAACTTAGTCGTGAAATCGGATTCGATTTCTGTTTGCGGAATATCTTCAGGATGAACAAAGTCATATATCTGAACGGCAAAAGGGTTTGCGTTATTAGGAAGCTGCCCCTTATAATTCTGTGGCATACTATAAAGTTTAACAGTGTCACAAATGCCGAAAACGGATTTAAAGCCGACTCCGAATTCGCCGATTTGATTTAAATTTCCCGCCTTGTCGGATTGCCCAATATCACACAGCCTTTGGAGATTCTCTTCCGTAAACGGTTTCCCATCATGATATACCTCCAAGCGATCCTTATATTGAACGAACTTAATGCTTTTTGCTTCCGCATCCTCCGCATTCTGCAGCAGTTCGTAAATAAAATGTGCTTTATCGGTATAAAGCTGGATGATTCGTTCAAGCGCTCTTCTGAGCATTCCGCTATTGTCTTGTTGGATTTTAATTTGATCGGCGATGTTCATAATCATTCTCCTTTAATTTCGACAATTCCATTTGCAATTAAAGTTGTGTGAATGTCCGCGCATAAAGTGCTTTCTTCGATAATTTGGACCTTCCTTTCATAAACCGAAGATGCTGATTCGAGTTCGCTTCGATACATACGGTGTATATTTTCGTCGAAAGTATCTTGAATCAGTTTTTCAAGGCTCCGCTTCCGACTCCGATAATTACCCCCGATGCTTTCGAGTTTATAGGAAGCTGTCATTTTTGCTGCAGCTATATGAGCTTTTTTCTCATTCATCCACAGCGATACCTGACGGTTCTCCAAGGTACTAAAAACCTTCGAATCAACGGCTGCGGAAGCGGAACACGATTCAGCATCCTGTAAAATTTCAGTCAGTTCATTTTCTACGATTTCACTTTGACAAACGGGAACCAATCTGACCTTCGGATTTAAACCTATATAATTCCATGCGTAAACTGAAAATGCATACAAACCCTTTGGCAGCGTGTCAGAATAATACCTCAATTGTATATAGGCCGTTTCCTTTGATGAAAAGTAAAGCGCGGCTTGTTTCACAAGCGGGTGGACTGCGGTAATAAAAAACGCATTTCTTTCTTTTTCCGCAATTTCCGGTACAAAGGTTAAAGTATGCATCGGCTCCGTGCCTTTCAAATACCAATCCCAACGCCGCTTCACGGCAGACCTTACATCAGATAATTTTCTGAAATCATCACGCAAGATATCCCGAGCATTTTTAGAGAGTCGAATTCGTTTCAGATCGGATTCGCCGATAATGAACTGACCTTCGCCAAGCCGGAATGATAAATAACTCTCCACCAAATGTTGAATTTTTGAAGGTGAAATCCATGGATTTTCAGCTTCTTTGATTTCATTTGCGACCGTATAATTCGACAGATCGAAGCCAAACAATTCTTTTTCTTCGTCTTCAAGCCTCGACAGTTCCTGAAGTCTTCGAACCTCATTATCAGCCATCTGCTCAAGTTTTACCCGTCTCTCAGCGTCAGTGAGACTTGCATCGGCTACAATTTGCTCAATCCGGGAACCTATCTCGCCGAGAACTTCTTCACATTCGCCGATACTTCTTTCAAACACACCGATTCGCATTAAACATCTTGAATAGATATCGGCATCTACCGTGTCAGCAGTGATAATATTATAGATGTTTACTGCCTCGCTCTTTTGCCCACGGCGATCAATTCGCCCGATTCTCTGTTCGATTCGCATCGGATTCCAAGGTAAATCATAATTTATCATGGTGTCGCAGAATTGATAATCCAATCCCTCTGAGCCGACTTCGGTAAACAGCATAATATCGATTGCGTCTGAATCGGTTTTTGGGAGTTCAAATCTTTCCCGAAGGTCCCGTCTGATCTCGTCTTTCACACTGCCGTCTATTTGAGCGACCCGGAGATTGAGCGCTTCAAGCTTGCGTTTTATGTACGCCAATGTATACCTGAACGTGCTGAACAGGATGATTTTATTATTATCATATTTTTGCTTTTCGAAAATAACAGTTTTAATACTGTCAAATTTGGGATCGTCTTCGGGAAGATTATCAGCCAATTCCAGCACGTGTTTCGCCAGCCCGGAAAATGCACCCTCTGCAATATTTTCGAAATCTTCTGTTTCTATATCAAATTCCGGATCATCACACAACTGAACAAACCGACGGTCGATAATATCTCTGATGTGCGGAGCCAATCCGAAAATGCAGCTGGCAGCCTGCCTTCGAATGGTGCTCATCATGAAAGGCACAGAACGGGCATTATGGAGGATGGATAACGCAGAAAATTCAAATTTCAACAGCTCGTCATGCAGTTGCGTTTGAATTTCCGTAAAGTTTGTTTCAACCGTAAATGTTCGACGAACGCAAAAATCCTGTATATCTTTCCTTCTTGTGCGATTCAGCATCGTATTAAAGCTGTGCAAAGATTCAATGTCGGAAACAAGCTTTACCCGTTCTTCTCTGGAAGCAGGAGCTTTTTGCAAACGGTTGATGACATCAATATATAATGGGTTTTTACAAATCACATTGTCTCCCCATTGCGTAACCGCAAGGTTTTCCAACTCGTCAATTGCTTTTTGCTGCCAACCCTCAGCTGCACCGCGGATAATTCGAGAACACCTGGAGATATAGGCATTTGGCAAAGACATCATTCTAAAAACATCTTTATCCATAACAACATCCGGACGGAGCACATTCAATAAAGTAAAAAGGTCATCATCACTTGTCTGAAGCGGAGTGGCTGTCAGCATAACAACAGCGTCCGCATGTTCGCAGAAATAACGAACGCACTTATACGCAAATGCTTTCTCTTTATCTAAACTCCCATTTCTGATATGATGCGCTTCATCGATGATAACCAAGTCAAAGTGCGGCGCAGGGTCAAGGTCTAACAAGCCGTAGGATTTCTTTTTCTTTATGGTTTCCCCTTGATATACTCTGTTATCAAGAATCGAATAAGGTATGATTGATTTATTAAACCGTGAAGGCCACTCACCGTCTCTGTCGGTATCGGATATAATTTGGCGAAGAGCTTGTCCGTCTAACGGGGTAAATTCCTCGTCAAAGCGTTTCATTTCAATTTCCCATTTTCGCTCTGCTACAAGCGGTTTCGGGCAGATAATCAAAACATTATCAAGTTCATTGCGAGCTTCAAGCTCTTTGATAATAAGTCCCGCTTCAATTGTTTTACCGACGCCGACACTGTCCGCGATTAAAATTCGTGGTTCGTCAGATTTTATGAGTTTAAGCGCCGGTCTGAATTGATAAGGCACGAAATCGATTCTCGCCGAATTCAGTGAATAGAGATTGCCGGCAGACGGATTGTTAATCTGATATGCGGATAAATAACTTTGGAATGTATCCAGGTCCAACCAATGATAGGAAGGCGTCTCAATAAGTTTGATTTGTCCATCGTAGAATGTTTTTAAATCCCCGTCCACGAAAACTTCGTATTTTTTTATTCCGTTTATTTCGGTAACAGAAAAAACCATTCCGCGGGTGTCCGGCGATCCGGTCAAATATACGCGATCCTTTTCTTTAATTCCTGCGTCAATTGGAACGGAAGTAGCGGCGGTCGATTCGGCTTCCGAACAAATCTTTGGTTCGGAAGGCAAACTTGCAAAATCGGCGGCGGAAACATCCTCGTAAAATTTTTCAACTTCTTTTATTAATGCATTTGGGCTCATTAATTGCGTAAAAAAGCTCTTAAGAGTGTTGATATCGTGACCAACAGCATCTTTTTCGGGGATGCAACCGGCACAGTGTGCCCAGATATTTCTAACTTTGAACATTTCGCGGATGCACTCCCGCTCGGATGTCGGAAGGAATGCAAAAGAACGCATATCGTACCATGACCGGTCGGTTATTCTGAGAAGAGCAGCCAAGTCAAGCCGTTCTAAACTGGAATACTCATTGTCAACGGCAAGATTGCGCTGTGCGAATGACAAATTGCCTAAAACGCACTCCTGCCACCAATTTTTTGTGACTTGCGGAAGCATTTTTCCAAGCCAACCCGCAAGTTCCCGCGTAGCAGTATGCAGGAACTCGTTCATTTTGCTGACAATATATTTCTCGTCCACAGTTTTCCTCCAAAAAATGATTATGTCAATTATCAAAAAAGCCGTCCGTGTAGAATACATGATCCAGTTCTTCATTGGTCATAACATGAGACACCTTATCC
Source organism: Oscillospiraceae bacterium (assembly GCA_035353335.1). Taxonomy (NCBI): domain Bacteria; kingdom Bacillati; phylum Bacillota; class Clostridia; order Eubacteriales; family Oscillospiraceae; species Oscillospiraceae bacterium. Next base: position 7,737 of record DAOPZJ010000008.1, read on the forward strand.
CGCACAGCGCTTTTTGACATATCAAGTCTCTTGAAACCACCTGATTTATCTTTTCGGATAAGCTGAATTCGGCCGACTCCGGGGTTTTGCCTTGCATATTCGGCAAACCCTTTTGCTTTTCCGAGGTTATCGATTCTCGTCGGATCATGCGGCTCCAGAATATCGACCACATAACCGGTTGAATCGTCTTTTCGGATAATGATAAAATCAGGATATGTCGGCTTTTTTTCGCCGTTTATTTCATAAGGAATGCACAAAGACCACGGTTTTCTTGGGGGATTGCGAAGCCAGAAAACGAATTTTTCATTTTCTTGTTCTTCTTTAAGAACCCCTTGTTCCCAACCGTTCAGAGATATGGTTGCTTTTCCCGAATCATCGACAAAGAGATGGTCTGTATAGTCTTTTCCATCCGACGCGTGATCATAAATAATTGTTTCGGGAAGCCGGAAATTATGTTTGCTTACGATATCTCCGTCCGATACGATGCCGTCATACTTCTTTTTATATTTATCAGGAAAACCTATCGTTTTCCGCCTGTACCGATCGTTGATCTCATGGAACTTCTCTTTCGCATATTCGTTCAGTTTGTCCATACAGGCACTGTTATCGGTGAAAATGATGATATCAATTTTGTAACTGCTCGGATTATTATAATCTGCGTATTTATTACCATAAGAAAAGCTTATGCCCTCGTTACCGAGTTTGGTCTCCGCAAGGCGGAACTGCCGTTCAATATCCGTATCCGTTGAGGAAAACAAGTCGTGAATCTGATGATTGTCCACAGATTCGCCGAAAACATCAAAAACCTCTGTGTTCATTTTGAACTGCATAACTTTTTCTGCTAAATCCCCGTATTTATTGGATGATTTTAATGTGCAGATATAATTGTGGATTATATCAACGATTTCATCGGCAACAACTTCAGAAATATCGTTATCATAACCCGATTGGCTCAGTAAACGAACAAGAGCGAATAAAGACAACAAGTAATTGCTGATTACGACGCTGCGAACATCATAAGTCAGTAAACCAAGTTCGTTAATTGCCTTCACGACTTCTTCTCTTTCCGAAATTTTCATGAAAGGAGCGGGATTGCCTGCAAAAGGTTGGTTTAATTGGGTCTCTGCCTCTTCCGATTTTGATGCATTTAAATCGATGGGTTGAGTTACTTCATCTTGTTGTTTAATCGAAGAAGATTCATCGTTAATACCCGTTCGTGATCCCGAACCGGGTTCCTGTGTCTGCGTTGGTTTAATACTCACTTGCTTAATACCTGCACTGTAGTTCGGACGGACTGTCAAGGTTTCGTATTTTTTTGAACCGAATGATTCCTCGCATACGTCTGTCGGAATGCTGCCTCCTTCAGTGCTTTGAAATGCTTCCACAACGTTCTTTACTGTGCCGACGCTGAAATACGGCAGGTACAGATGAACATCGTTCAAAATATCATCAACCTGGATGTGCATTTGCATAGGCGTCCTGACCATTCGCCCAAGAAGCTGCGCAATATAAGTTGCGTCGGCTGCATGTCTGAACGACATCATGGTCTCAGCACGGGGACAATCCCAACCGGTTGATAAATTCTCTTTAAAGAATACAACTTTTATTCGTTTATCATCGGAAATTCGGGAAGGCTCTTCATACCTTACATCAATTCCGTTTACGCGCAGAGTCGATGTTGTCTGACCGAATGTATGAACCACATCGCCATCCTGAAACCGCATACCGGTTCGTTCTTCAATTATCTGCAGACAGTCATCCAAATCGGTGTCCGAAATACGTGTTCCCGTGCTGTTTTGTACCTGGACTACAAATATAGGATTCACATAGGCATAATGCTGTTCATAACAATACTGTGACCAGTGGTCCCATTTTTGTTTCCAGTCATCAGCGGCTGCCTGAAGAACCGCCATTTCATTGTTTTTCGTATCCGGATATGTAATTACAATTCTGTCTTTCAACAGCCCCGAAACGCGAACTTCTTCTTCGGATGTTTTTACAAAATATCTGGTCGACGTCGTGCCGGCGACAAGCGCATTGAATCGGTCGACTGTTGCGCTGATTCCGATCACAAGCGGCATCTGAGGGAGATCATCTTCGGGGCTGCCGATCAGAAACTTTTGCATGATGGTGGTTGCTCGACCGGCTTCGCGTCCCTGCATGCCCCGGTGTGCCTCATCGATTATAAAATACAGACGGTCATATTTTTCAAGTGCGGTATTGCGCAGTGTTTCCCAAATGGTGTATTGCCGACCGTCCGAATGCTTGGTCAGGTTGCTGCTCTTGCCGAGTTTTTGTGTATTCAAGAAATAGATGTGGCCGTCTTCAAGAGTTTCCCGATCAAAGGATTCATCTTCAACGGTAACACATTGGTCCAAACGGATTTTATCCGCTTTCAAATCGAACTTTTGTTTTGATTGTGCGTTGAGTTCAGGTGAATCCGAAAGCCAGACGAAAATTGCATCGGGTTGGTCAGAGTATAATATATCGCCGAACAAAATGATTTCGACAAGAGACGCCATGATAATGGTTTTACCTGCTCCGGTCGGCGCTGTATAGGAAACCACCTGAGGTGTACGGGTATGGCGATAAGAACAGAGCGCTTCGGCTGTTTTAGCTCTCAATTTTGAAAGCGCATTTTTTTGAAAAGTGTATAATTCGACTTTCATGTGAGCTACCTCCTGCAGTTGATACGGAAATTATCCAGGTAATCGCGGTAAAGCTGAAATGTCATTTTACCGTCCATCCCCGAAATCATTTCACGATATCCCGCTTCCGAATTTGTTACGATGAACACCGTCTTAATCTCCGGATACTTGTCCAGTTCTTTCTCAAATTCAAGAAAACCGTGCTCGTTGATAAGAACGGCGAATTCATTTTGGGGCAAGATCATCATATTAGGAAGCCCATCGTTTTGTAAAGTCGGGCGTTTTCCGGCAGCGCCTGATTTTAACCACAAAAGCGGAAGTATTTCTTTGAACTGCTTTCCGAGCGCAACCGCGTTTTTATCAAGAAAGCCGAGTTTGAAGTATTCACAGTTGGAAGCAAAGCCACCCGACATAGCCCGCTCGCTGCCGAGGTAATCTCCTTTCAGCGGGTTTCCGTTGATATCATGACCTTCGATACTGCAAACGGTACGCGGCCATGTGACATAGCGGGCAATACCGAGCTTTTCCCATTCTGGATCTCCGGGTTGAAAACTTTGTGCTTTCAGCGTTTTTGCCTCATCATCGGAGACCTCATTGTTGGTGACCATGATGCAGCGACGGTGACCGCCATCTTCCGCATTAAGTAGATTTACAGCATGAAGCGTTGTTCCAGAGCCGGCAAAGAAGTCTACAATAAGAGCGTTGGGGTTATTAAGGCAAAAGAGTTTAATACAATCCTCAACAGCATACAAAGATTTTGGGAAATCAAATCGTGTTTCGTCTAATATGTTTTTTAAAACTTTCGTTCCGTAATCACGTGCATCATGCGTCTCAAATGACCACTGAGTTTTTGGCATTGCCTTTCTAGATTCAAGATTGCTTGCAATAATCCCGCCATCTTCGGTGTATCCTCTTACCGACACTTTTCCTGTTTCAATATCTTTGATTGTCCCGGAAGATAAATAAGATAAAGCAAATTGTTGAGGTTTATCTTTTTGATATTTCGAAGCTTTTATATATCCTTTTTCGACGAGATGTCTACATGCATTAGGTGTAACACTCCACATCATTTCAGTTCCATCATCACGCACGGGAAAAACTGTTTCGCAGTTTTCCATTTTACTAACTGAAAACCGATTGACCTCTGACGTGATTGGATCTCCGACTTTTATTATTTTATGTGTATTTTTATCTATATACAGAGGATAAAATTGCGATGGTCGAGAAGTGCGTATATTTGCTGGATTTCCTCTACGGAATGATCTCCAATGAATATCGTCGCCTTCTTTTTGGTAATTAGCATTATCAATCGGCGTTATCGTATAATTACCGTTCATTACAAAATATATGAACTCATTAACTCTGCTAAAACTATTAAATCTTGCTGCACCGCTTCTCGCGGTTAATGTGCTGACCATTTGTATATTTGCTTCCGGAAACATTTCCTCCAATAAACACCCGAGATGCAAGTATTCTTTTTCGTCGATAGTTACAATTAGAACTGAATTGTTTGGATTCAGAATCCGCTTCGCAATCTTCAGCCGCTTCTGCATCATGGAGAGCCATTTGCTGTGACGGTATGTATCGGAACTATCAACATAATAATTATTATATTTCCAATCTCTTGCGCCGGTATTGTATGGCGGGTCGATATAGATGCAATCAACCTTTTTCGGATAGAGATATTCGAGCAATTGAAGCGCATGGTAATTATCCGCTTCAATTAAAGTATGCCATAACTTGCTGTCCGGCGCGTTCTCAACAGCATCGACCGGCAACAGAGTCGGGTATATCGGCTCTCCGAATTGAGCAATCGCAACCAGGTCGGAGAGCGCGATGCTTTCTTCAGAATTTGTTGAACGGCGAACGCATACAGCGATGTCGTTATGAATCTCCTTGACACGATATACGTCGTTCACTTCGCCGGCTTTTTTCGCTGCAAGAGAATCGCGGCGTATCTCGATGCCGTAAAGCGGAGTGCATTCCGGGATATGTTCCTCAAAGACAAGCCCGAACTTTTTTTGCTTTGAAAGTTTATTGACCTCTTGTTCCAAACGTTCACGAAGTTTTTTATCTTCGATTTGCCTTATCAGATCGTTAATTGCCGCCATTCAATTGCCTCCCGGAAATTTATGAAATCAATTCAATTTAAGACCGCTTTTACTTATTTCGGAATACATTCATAAGCGAAAGAATACGTTCCGAATATACAAGCCCAAACTACTATTAATTTACAGTATACTACAAAAATGGAATAAAAACAACCAAATTATACAAGTTTTTAAACTCAATATGTCACTTCATTGAAAGAGAATCTGCTAAGTTTTTATTATCAGTTATTGCATGTACCAAAATGAGTGCAGACATTGAATTATTATAATAAGAATCATTGATATCGGTGATGTTGAAAATGGAAGTATTTAGTGATATTATGGAAAGTGGTGTTACGCAAATTTCTAAATTATTATAGCCCGAGGTGATCAAACGCCCTTTACCATCGTCCGGCAGGACATCACAAAAACGGAGGTTGCCGTAATCATCCACGCTGCGAACACTCGAATGAAATTTGGAGGTGTCTTATGAATACATACGAAAACAATTTGATCCTGAGTTCTGAGCGGGCATTCTTGAAGAACGATGAAAAGTTTGTAAAAGCATTTGAAGGTTGTCAAATCGGAACTTTATTTTCACGCGGTGAGATTGTTTATCGGGTTGTGAATAAATACGGCTGCAATCCGACAAGCATCATCCCAAGTGATCATTGTTACAATCGCATCAATAAAGGTTTGGATTTCGATAAAGTTCCGCTTCTTTTTGAATATACCGATGATAAAAGATATAAGTACCTGGGTGTCGATTATCCTTACACGGGAAAAGTCTTTCATAAGCCGAAAAGCAGCGGTTCGGAATTCGTTGTCGGTGAATGGAAAGACGGAAAAATCGTTTGGTTGAATACCCCGAGGCGATGACGGAGCGAAACCGGAGGGTTCTTATGAACATACAGATATTCGGCACCTTGAAATGCTTCGACACCAAGAAGGCGCAGCGGTATTTCAGCGAGCGCAGAATCAAGGTGCAATTCATTGACCTGAAAGAAAAGCCGATGAGCCGCGGGGAGTTTTTGAGCGTGAAATCCGCCGTCGGCGGCTGGGACAAACTGATTGACGAGAACTGCCGGGATCAGGACTTGCTGACTCTTTTCAAATACCTGACTCCCGACGCAAAGGAAGAAAAAGTCCTTGAAAATCAAATCCTTCTCAAAACCCCGATCGTCCGAAACGGCAGGCAAGCCACGGTTGGCTACGCCCCCGAGGTTTGGAAAACATGGGCGTGAGAGCGCACGGCGCATTACATACAATGATGTTTGATTCGGATGAATAAAACGATGTTTTGAATCCGACAGCGAGAGGTGATCAAATGCCCTTTACCATCGTCCGGCAGGACATCACAAAAATGAAGGTCGACGCCATCGTTAACGCCGCGAATCCCGATCTCGCGATGGGCGGCGGCGTTTGCGGAGCGATTTTTGAGGCGGCGGGCAGTTCCGAACTGCAGGCCGCCTGTGATCAGCTTGCGCCCATCCGTATTGGCGACGCGGTCATTACGCCGGGGTTCGCGCTGCCTTCCAAGTTTATCATTCATACCGCCGGGCCGATATACCGTGACGGCAAGCACGGCGAAGAGGAATTGCTGCGCTCTTGCTACCTGAACAGTTTGAAGCGGGCGGCGGAGAACAAGTGTGAGAGCATCGCGTTTCCGCTCATTTCAAGCGGTATTTACGGGTATCCGAAAGCCGACGCGCTGCGCGTCGCCGCACAAGTGATTCGCGTTTTCCTCGAAGAACACGACATAGACGTATCCCTGGTGGTATTTGATAAGGAAGCGTACACCGTCAGCGAACAGCTGCTCGGAGAAGTCAGAAGTTATATCGATGAGCATTATGTTAAGGAGCAAAGCTCCCGGGAAAACGAATTTCGCCGAACCCGGCAGCTTGACGCCGCGCGTTCTTTATTGAATGAAGCCGATCTTTCCCGCTATAACATGCCGGTAACGAAGCAGGCACCGCTTGCGCCGCATGCGGCGCAGGTCGATGCCGGCATTGATGATCTGGTCGGTAAACTGGATGAGCCGTTTTCCGAGACGCTGCTGCATCTGATCGACGCCAAAGGCCGAAAAGACGTTGAAGTCTATAAACGCGCCAATCTGGACCGGAAGCTGTTCTCGAAAATCCGGACCGGAAAAGGGTATACGCCGGGCAAGCGCACCGTTATCGCCCTCGCAATCGCGCTGGAGTTATCGCTCAGGGAGACGGACGACCTATTGGAGCGGGCGGGATTTGCCCTGTCCCACAGTCAGAAATTCGACGTGATCGTCGAATACTTCATCGTCAACAGGCATTACGACATCTTCGAGATCAACGAGGTCCTTTTCAAATACGACCAGCCGCTGCTCGGAGGGTGAAAGCAAAGAGACAATCGCCATCTAAAAATAACTTTACAATTTTGTCGCTTTCAAAGCGACCTTATTTCATCGCCGATGAGGTATCTTTAAGTCACAAAACTTGAGGAGGACACGGCAATGAAAAAAGGATTGACGGAACTGGTTTTTATTCTCGACAAGAGCGGCTCGATGGCGGGTCTTGAGCATGACACCATCGGTGGGTTCAATTCCATGCTCGAAAAGCAAAAGGCGGTTGAAGGCGAATGCCTGATTACGACAGTGCTGTTTGATCACACGTATGAACTGCTTCACGACCGCACCGACATCCGGGCGGTGAACCCCATCACCGAAAAGGAATACGCCGTCGGCGGCATGACCGCCCTGCTCGACGCCGTCGGCAGGACGATTGACAAAATCGACAAAGCGCAGGAGCACACCGCGGAGGAATACCGCGCCGAAAAGGTGATGTTCGTCATCATCACGGACGGCGCCGAAAATTCGAGCAAAGAGTATTCGGCTCCGGCGATCAAAAAGGCGATTGAGCACCGAAAGGCGAAACAGGGCTGGGAGTTCGTGTTTCTGGGCGCGAACATCGACGCGGCGGAAGCCGCAGGCAATCTGGGCATCGGCGCGGACCGCGCGCAGAATTACCACGCCGATGCCAAGGGTACGCGCCTCAATTACTGCGTGATGAGCGACGCGGTCAGCGCGTATCGGACGCATTCGGCAATGCCGGCGGATTGGAACGCCGAAATCAAAAAGGATTTCGACAAGCGTCAAAAGCCGAAAAAATAAACCGTAGTAATTTAAAGGGGCGCAAGGCGTCGTTAAAATGACGCCTTGCGCCTCTGCCTTTCAGAAAACGCGTGAGCGTCGAGATAGAGAATTTATCGGTCGTCGTAAAAACCCGAATACTTGATATCCATAACAAGCATATCGCAGACTTTTGTAAAACCTGCGGACGATAAATCAACACCGAATATTCGTTCAAGGTCAAAACCGGTCAGGTCCATGAATTTTGTGCTTGCAGCATACGCAGACAGGCATTTGTGAAATAAAATGCCCAGGTCATTCACTGTCATATCCGATAATTTTGTAGAATATCCGACGGCGCTTACATCAACGCCGAGCAGCCAGCCGAGATCTCTGCCGGTCATGTCTTTCAATCTCGTGTCGTAGATTGCCGCAGGACACGGACCGAGCCCGAATAAATCGGCGACGTCTCTTCCGGTGAGTTCAACCACTCTTTCATAACTGTCTACATATTTACCGCTGTGAAGAAATTTGCATTCTGCAGCAGTCATCAGGTGTGCATAACGGATGTTGATTCCTACCGTTAAAACAAAAATACCGATAGGAGCCAAATAACAAACGTCAAATATTGCGAATCCGACAATGGTTGAAACCGCTCCCGAAAAAACAAACAAGGAGCCAAAAATTTTTCTCATAATATCCCCATTTCATGATATGCATCAAGTTCATTGAGCTCCGATTCAAGGCGATTTCTCAAGATGAGATTCAACGCACTGACAAAATCCGATTTTCCCAAAACGGCTTTCTGCGCAATCAACAGTTCACCCTGAGGGAGCTCGTTCATATAATAAATCAATTGGCTGTACAATACGCCTGAACAGGTAAAAAGACGACCTGTAAATGGGTCTTCGCCGATGTGCTTGAAACGCATCTGCTCTTCCTGCTCCAAAAAAATCAACGGGGTTTCGGAATCTAAGTAATAACATACCAAATCCCCTTTTTTAAAAGGGCAGGGGATCTGCGGATGATAAGCATTCAGCTGCTTTTCCGGGTCATAGCCTTTTAGATGATTTTGATTAAACTCGCTGATGTGAATGATTTGCCCGTTCGGATCAAAAAATGCCGTTTTAAAATATTCCCGGTCAACAGCCGCTTTGGTAATCATGAATTTCTTATCTTCATCGTGTTCTTTGCACCGGTCAAAAACGGGCTTGAAGACACTGCTCACCCATGAATCCAAGTAACCGTGGAAAATTCCTCTCCTGTTGGAGAAAAAGACATAGCCGTCCTCCGTATTCGTAAACGATTCCAACTTGCCGTGCATCCATTCTGTTATCGGCTTAAGCGTTCTTTGATACTCATCATCCTCTTCTTTAATGGCCAAATAGGCATCGAGCCGGTCTTTCATCGGCCTGTGGCTCCGGGATACAATCGCTGCCTTTTCACGAGTGCTAAAGAATTTTCCAACTCTCCTGCACTCTTCGCGAACTTCAGGCGAGGGGATAAAGTCAATTACATCAAATGGCATATAACTAAACCTCCCTGTGTTATGGAAAGAGATTAAAAAATCCCCCCGGCGGATAGTTTAATTTTAGCCGGGAGGATGTGATGTTATTGGGGCATGTATTTGTTGGGAGGGAAAACTGAGATTTCTTATGCCTTCTCTTGTTTTTTTATCAAAGCATTAATCAATCTCTCTGAATCCGCTCTTGATAGAAACGGCGTTTTCATTGTAGAAGCGAAGAAAAATCCTTTACTCAATACTTCCTTGATCTCTTTAGCTGATATTGCGACCGGCTCTCTTGTTCCTTCTTTATATTTAGGTTTAATTTGAATATCGACATCATGGAATAATCCGCTCTCACATTCTTTAACCTCTGTTGATGTTATTCTGCCTGCAGCAATAATCCCTTTCCCTTTACTGTAGTAAAGAACATAATCGTCTTTCTTAAAGGATTTTATGTATCTCTTGGGAGAACCATAAGCACTGACCCTGTTATTATTAATCATATCGTTTTCATCGCTTCCCGAATACCTTTGATTCGTATCAAACATGATCCCTTTTACTCCTCCTCTAAGCCTTTTATTGTCTTGATCAGTGAGGAACTCGACCCATGTTTTTATACTCGAAGACAAAATGTTGGTTGATTCATCAGACATAGCAAACTCGTATAATTCTATTGGGTTGGCTTGAAAAATTCTATCTTTATAATTCTCAAGGTTTTTAACTTCCCCTTCGGTAGTAAGAAGCCAAACATCTCCTTTTAATTCTGCATAGGCATTTGCATCGAGGTTGGTTTGGCCTTTTTTTACTTGGATATAAATATGCTCACCATCTTGGGGATTTATTAAAATACATTCATATAAAGGTGTGGCGGTTTTATTCGTCGAAGGAATACATATATACCCATATTTAGAATAAAGCCATAAACACAATAAGTCTTCGCAATCTTCCGGAGTTAAAAGGGAATAGAAATTCTTTTGATTCAAGGTTACTTGTGTGTTTGAATAATAAGTGGTTTCGGCAAGTTTATCATATAGCAAACCGCTGAATTCTTGAATCCCACTCTTACGGATTTGTTGAAATGTCGAACCTTTTATAAAAGCTGTGCTTACAGCACCTGGTACTGTACTTTCATCTCCTTCGTCAAAACAGTACCAATCGATATCTGATAACTGATTTGCAGCATCTATTTTTACTGCTTCATTATTAAATTTCCATTTTGTATGTTTTCCAACTCGTCCTAAATAGTATTTACCTTCGTCTCTTACCCAAATCAGATCCCCTTCTTTTTGGTAACTATGAAATCTTGTTAAAGCCTTAAATTGTTTATAAGCCGCTTTTTTTGCACAGACAAGATAGTCATCGAAAGTTTTAATGCACTGACGTTCTTCTTCAGGAATTTCTGTTAAGCTCCATCCTAAAGCTGCGATCTTGTTATCAATGCAATACCGAGCTATACTTTTACCTGTACCGGGCTTCGTTTGTAATCTCCAGACTGCCATGATGTTTTCCTCCTTTAAAATTAGATTGATTGATATACCTTAAAAATGATTCTCCAACTACTTACAGCTAAATCATTTTAAAGTGTCGAAATGCTTCTTTTATATCATCTTGCTTTTCTTTCGGACATGGGAATTCTCTTTTGTTTATATCGTTTCTGTTATAAGCCACTTTCGGGGACAGACCACAAATTTCTTTCATGTGGGCTATCCAGCAAGTTTTTGGAGTGTAACCGAAATTCATTTTTACATATGCCTGCAATTCTTTATAAGTACCCATACAAACACTACCTTTCACTTTGATAAAGTTGGGAAAAACTAAACAACTCGAAAACAAACTTCCCATTTATAATAACGAATCTTAAATGCTTTTACATCCATATCTCTCCGCCATTTGTTCGGCGGATTTTTTGATTTGTTCGCGCAGGTCGGCGGGTTCGAGGACTTCGACGTGGCAGCCGTACTGCATCGCCCAGTAATGCATCGCCTGCCGGTTCATTTTCACGGTCACGGTCAGCATCCGGTCTCTCGGCGTGCCCTTATTTTCGCAGCTTTCCTGCTCGTGGGCGCGGCCGTCATGACCGTCTTTATGCGGAGGAATTTTGACCTGCACGTCCATCCCGAACCAGTCGATCAGGTCGTTCATCATCCACGGCGGAGCCAGGAACTTCACCCGGACGGTTTCACCCGAGAACATGTAGACGTGCTCCGCCATGTGTTTCGGCAGATCAAGCCCGCCTTTCATCCCCTCGACCTGCGCCGTCGGCTTGGCGGGCTCATCCAGGATTTCAATCCCCCGAATCCGGTCAACGCGGAGATTGCTGAGGTTGTGATGGGCATCGTGGTTGCCGATGAGATAATATCTGCCGTTGGAAGCGGCCATCTGATAGGGATTGAATATGTACCGGGCAACTTTACCCTCTTTATTCTTCCGCTCCACCAGCTGCTTGTCCGGTTTGTAGTCGACGTAATGAAACGCGACTTTTTTCTTTTCGGAGATGGCGTCGTTGAGCGTTTCGATCGTGTAAAACAATTCGGTGTCCACAGGCCTGTTGTCGGGAAGGTTGCTGATGTGGGAGACCTTGGCGTTGAAATAACAGCTGGACAGCCCTTTCAGTTTCTCGATCAGGTCTTTGCACTGATTTTGCGGAATGCGGCTTGAAAACAAGATCCCGTCGATCAGCAGCCGCAGTTCGGGTTCGGTGAAATCGCGTTCCAGATACCAGTCGGTCAGCATGGTTTCCGTTTCGCCGTCGGCGCAGGCGCGCGTGATTTCGTTATAATTGATGGGATATCCGGCATCCAGGAGATTCGTCAGATTGCGGCGCACCGCCTTGCGGTCGGCGTCCATCGAATAGTCCTTTTTCAGATACGCGACGATTTCCTTTTGCGTCAGGCGGTGGTTTTCGTCGGAGTATTTTTTTAAAATTTCAAGAATGCTGACGACCATCATGATTTTCGCGAGCGGCATTTTTTCACCTCATTCAAGATTTTTTGCTAAAGAGCAAAGCTTTCCCCGTCGTTCAGATAGATGGTTTTGGAGCGGGCGCAAACGCCTTCGAACAACTTCGAACGTTCGGTGTGAATCGGGATGACGATTTCGGGTTTCACAGTCTCGAGAACGTCTTTGATCGCGCCGCGCGAGGCGTGGCCGGAGGTGTGGAGATAGACCGATTTCGGAAAGTTTTCAACAAAGCGGGCTGTTTTTTCATTACGGAAAACGCCGTTGAGATAGCCCATCCACATTGAATAGATCAGCAGGGAGGAATCTCTGTACTTTTCAATGCTGTCATCATCAAGCCCGTTTGCCCGAACCAGCCAACAAAAGCCCCTCTCCGCGATATGCGAATCCAGATTCGTATCATAAGTAAAGATGTAATCAAAATCATAGAACCCGGCGGCGGTGACGGTTTTCAACACATTCATTTGATAGCCGTCGCAGATGAACATCCGGAAATTTTGCTTTGCCGCCCGATGCATCGCCCGGATGTGGTCAATGTTGGTCGAGGAACACAGTACAAAAGTGTATTTGGTTTCGTTCATCAATTTCGCGGCTTCGCTTTCGAGTTCCCACAGGGTCATCGGAGGCGCGGTCTGATCGATTCTCGTGCCCTCACAGATCACGGCGTCGACCTTGCTGACATAATGTTTCAGGCACTTCATCACACCGGCACCGAAAGTCCCGTGCGTGCGGAAATCCCCGGTGTGCAGAACACGTTTGCCGTCCGCTTCGATGAGCAGCATATAGGCGTCGAGAGCGGAGTGATCGGTATAATACGGAGTGACCGTGATATTGCCGAACGTCAAGCGCTCATCTGCTCGGTAAGTATGAAAACCTCCGGCACGGGAAAGAGCGGCTTGCGAAACATGACGATGATCCGCAAGCCATTTTGTGAGAACGAGGTTGATCTTCTTCGCGGTATCCCCGATATAGATGGGGATTTCGGGCAGGATCTTTTCATAAAGTCCGATATGATCGCCGTGGTAGTGGGTCAGTATAACAGCGTCGCAGTTCGGCTCTCCACGGGTCACGCCGTCGATTTCGAATTCGGAGTTGATTTTCTCGGACGCCTTATCAACCCCCGGCAGGTCGGCCCCAAAATCGATGACGATGCGCGACCCGCCCGAAGAGATTTCCGTAATGCTCCCGCCGATTTTGTTTGCGCCTTTATGGATGGTGATGGTCATTTATTTAAATCATTAGGGTTATAAATCAAATAATCATATTTTATTAAAGATTCGTTTTGGTTAAGTAATTTGAAAATTTTACATTTCTGGTCATCTAGATTTGGATGGAATTCATCAACAAGTGCAATAGCGTAAATTTGTTTTATCGAAGCGTTAGAAATTTTGTCGTAACCTCTTAGAGAATTATTGTTGGCTGTTCGACGAATAAAATGTGAATTCCCTCCTGCATACATGTCATGCATATAATTTGCATAAAAATATAGCTCTGATAATAATCCGACTTTCCTGTTGGAATATTTTAACTCAAAAATGTATATAGCATCACCATTAAACGTCCAAAGGTCTATATCTGCTCCTTTTCCGGGGAAAAAGTAACTATTACCTCTTTTTTCACCTTTGAATAACCCTACGGGCAGCTGACGATAAATTTGGTTTTTACCCAAATCAATTCCTTTTGTAGCGGCTAATTCCTTAAGTAATTTTGTTCCATATACTGTTGATAATTTAGATTCAATTCCTCTTTCACCTTTGTCTGTTAATTTAGATTCATCGCCCGGGTCGTTGTTCTCAAATTTTCCTGATGTTTCAGATGAGATAATTGCTTCAAATTCATTTACCCCTTTTCGTAATTGAGATGATATTTTAAACCAGTCAGGAAACTGCTTATTAAATTTCATTACACGGTACAGGAACCGATTATAATGATTATCATTTTTTGACGGTGCTCTATCAATATCAAGTAGGATTTTCTTTTTTTCTATCGAATGAAATAACAATGCCCAGCCCTCAAAGGCAGCATCGTCTGTTTGCATGTTTCCATTTAGCATTTCTGAAGATAAACAAATTTCGCGAACACCTGAAGAATTGAGTTTCGTTTCCATCGAACTAGGGATCTGAATTTTAGTGAGTAATTCAATAAACTTTGGCATATTATTCTCTCCTTATTTTAATTTGTAAAACCGAGTTTCTAACCCCATAATATAACATATTTCGCGGTCTGTCAATGATTGTTGTGAGATTTATGGGAAAAGGTAAGATATTTTAGGATTGGCTATCCGCAGAAGCCGAGAATGGCTTTCTGCGGACGGCAAGGCGCTTGCGGGGCGTACTCGAAATCCCCGGGGATAAGAGTGAGCAGGTCGTTGTCGGTGATTTGGCCGCAGTCCGTTTTGACGAGGCGGGAGGCCTGCCGCAGTTTCGCGGACTCCAGCAGATTGCGGACAAACCGCCCGTTGCCGAAGTCCGGCTGCCGCTGCGCCGATTCGAAAACCCGGTAAAGCTTCTCTTTCGCGCCTTCGCCGATGCGGATTTTCTGCTTTTCGCACATCAATTCGAAGATGGCATACAGCTCAAAAGGCGTATAATCCGGGAACGGCACATGAAAAGCGATGCGGCTGCGCAGGCCCGGGTTCCGGGTCAGAAACTCCGACATCTTGTCGGGATATCCCGCAAAAATCACCACCATATCCTCTCGTTGGTTTTCCATCTCCTGCACGATGGTGTTGATGGCTTCATCCCCGTACAACCCATTCTTGTCGTCTACAAGCGAATAGGCCTCGTCGATGAAGAGCACGCTGCCTTTGGCGGCTTTGAACTTCTCCCGGACGATCTTCGCCGTCCAGCCGACATATTTGCCGACAAGGTCGGCTCTGCCGACTTCCACGATCTCTCCCACCGAGAGCAGGTTGTTCTCTTTCATAATCCGGGCGAACAGGCGGGCTGCCGTCGTTTTGGCCGTCCCGGGATTGCCGGTGAACACCATATGCATGGAAGGGTGTTCGCCGCCGACAATACCCCGGGTGTTATAAAGCTTCTGGATTTTGAAATAATTCAACGCGTCGGTAATGACCTTTTTGGCTTCCGTAAGGCCGATCATCCGCTCAAGCTCGTCATAGGCAGAGCCCTTCGGAGGCGCTTTCGCGGCGATGGCCCTTGAGGCGGAGATCGAGGCATATTGGGGATAGATTTTTGTCTTGAGCGTGAGATGATACCAAGACTCATATGACTTTTTTAAATCATTGCCGTTGTAAAACGCCGAGCGGACCGAGGCAGGGTCCGCATTGCGGTCGGCGAGTTTGGCATAAAGCGCATTGTCGGGCGTCAGTTGGTTCTCCCGAGCCATTGCGGCAAGGTGCTTTCGGGCGGTTTTATAATCGACTGCTGACGTTGAAATCTCGACGAGCGGAATCTCCCCCATACAGCCGTAGATGATCGTCTTGTTCTTTTCATCGGCTTTATCCAGACAGAAGATGGTCAGCACCTTTTTATGAAATTCAAGCGCAAGTTCGCAGGTCTTTATCACAACGGATTCGGAGGGTTTCATATATTCATCCTCGTGAACCCCAATCCCGAAAAAGCGGATGACCGCTGCGCCGCCGCCCAAGGTTTCATACATAGAACGGAGAAGGTCCAAGTCGGAGGAATCGGTAAACGGTGTAACTGAGAAATCGAAATATCTTGCGCTGATGAGCCGCTTTTTTTCACGGAGCAGGGAGAGCGTTCCCTCAACGATGGGTTGAACACATTCCTCGATGTCGAAACGAAACAGATAATGGACCGGATGCTGAAGGATGTTTCTGAGCTCGGAAGCCGGCCCGCAAATTCGGTCGATTTCCGGATTGAGATCGGTGTCGCAAAGGTTTCGCCATGCCAATTGCCTGAGGGATTGCGCCGTCATTTTGCCGGTGATGATTCTGTCATTCGGTTTGTGAAAACCCCGCCTCGAGCCGATATCGATATTGCGGGTATCGAGGAATTGAGATTTGCTGTAGATAAAACTCTCCTTATCCGCCAAATCAAGCAGATCACCGAGTTCGCTGCAGCCGATTTCTTCTGTCGCTGTTATGTTCGCGGAAAATCCGCACTCCGCCAGATATCTTTCTGCCAGTTCAGTCGGGCAATGCTTCAAAACATACTCGGCTTCAATGACTGCGGCTAAAATGAACTGATCGGGTTCTGCTTCACAGATACTGATGGTTGCGTTCCGTTTGCAGGCGTCGGTGAATTTACGCGAAACGGGTCTTAATTTCATCGCCCATCTTTGTTTGTCAGACTCTTCCTCGGGAATTTCGATTTGTTTGGGTATTGCGGTTATTTTGTAAAAAATCATTCTATGCGATCACTCCTTTGTTCGGTTCGTTTGGCGGATCGGATGTGGGGATTATGTAATTCCCTTTTAGAATTGCAGAGAAAATTACTCCGTCGCGCCGAATCGTCGGAATGCTCCGGAGTGCACAAGCAATGGCCCCTGTGAGGGCTGATTGTGTAGCGCGATTCAGTTGTCAAGGTCCGGCCGGGGGTAAAACTCCGAGGATAGCATAACGAAAGGTATGCGTCAAATATGACACATACAATGCAGCCGACAAAAATCGGCTTTTGAAAAAAGTAAACGCAGTATATCACAAATGAAAAACGATTGCAACATAAACCGCGGGTTTGGCAAAAAATGAAGGATCGGCAGAATCCGTGCGGTGACCCGTGCGACGCGAGAGAGCGGGGATGGAGATTGAGACCGGATTGCCGCGCAATTTGATTGCCGCGGGGCGTATACCCCTCGCAATGACGGGATAGGCGGAATCCCCCCACCGCTGCAAAGGCGCAATCCTTTCAGAGAATTCTGTGAATTCCCTTCTCCCCGCAGCAACGGCATAGCCGTTACTGATTACATGGGAGGCAAGCTCACGAAATATATAAAATCGGCATGGTGCTGAGGTGCCGGGCCAGTTTTTCACGCAGAAAAAGCTCGGCTTCGGCGCGGGCGGGGGTGCGGTAGCAATATTTGCCGCGGCCCCGGCCGGTCATGATGCCGCGGTCGAGTAGGTTCACGGCGTTCGGGAACGCGTCGGTGTTGATGGCGTTTTGAACGTAGCTGTAAGTCATTAAAATGATCTCGATAAACGCGCTGTTTTTGACCTTTTCGCTGAGCTCATCCGCGAGCTGTTCGATCAGTTCGCCGTATAACTCTTTCCAATTCGGGAACAGAATCACGGGCGCGATCAGCAGCCCGACCGGATATCCGGCCTCGGCGACTTCATTGAGCGCCTGGATGCGCGTTTTAAGCGGCGAAGTGCCGAACTCGACGCGGCTGATGACGTCCTGCGGGTTCACGCTCATGCGAAAAATCACCTTGCCCTTATGGTCGAGGGTGAGTAACGGTTTCACCATATCAAATTTCGTCGGAAAAGTCAGCTTCCCCCGCCCTTCCCGCGCAAAACGGTTGATGACAACCGGCAGATTGTCGGTGACCGTGTTTTCGAGCACCGGATCGCTGTTGCTGCCGATTTCAAAGGTCTGCGGGCGCTCGGCGGCGGCGTCGGTTTTAAGCAGTTTATCCATCATCCGGTCGCGGTTGACAAACAAGCGCAGATAGGCGCACTTGTTGTAATTGCAGACCAGATAGCAATAAAGGCACATCGCGCGGCAGCCGGAAGAAGTGAACGGCACCAGCCAATCCGAGACCTTTTGATTCGGCACATAGTTGTGGGTTTTGCGCACGCCGATGATCAGATGGTTTTTGAGTTTGGCAAAATCCCGGTTTTCCGAGGACGATAATTCGGGAATGCGGTTGTGGCTCTCGATTTCCACCCACGGCAAATCGGCGTATTTTTGTTTCAGTTTTTGCCCGAGTTCATAATTGAGCGTTTCCGGCTCGTAATAGACCTTGTCAAAGTGCATCTCCATCGAAATATCGTCCTTTCTGCCTTGATATCTTGTGCTTTTTTTTTGCTCTATGTTTATGTCATAAAAATACCGGGATTATGGTAAAGTTCATTGCATTCTTTTACAAGAAGGGCTATAATTTAACAAACGAGGTCGAATATGGGTTTATTACGGTACAGGAAGCGAGGAAAAATTACAACATGATTCTTACAAAAGAGCAATCGGCGCTTCTCGAGGGTGAGAAAGGCGAAACCATGGCCAAGGTCATGAAGACCCTGGTGATGTACGGAGAGGCCTTCGGCGCCGAAAAAATGGTTCCGATCACAAGCGAATACGGACATACCGTCATCAGCTTCGGCATCGGCGTCATGACGCCTGTTTATGAGCTGTATGATAAACTGCTTTCTGACAACATCGTCAGCAAACAGAAATTTTCCGCGGACCCGAGGCCGCTCGACAAAAACGTGCCGTCCTCGTTTGCGCAAAATCTCGTCTTTAAACTGATGTACAGCCAGCAGGAACGGTATGAAGAGCAGCTGCGCAAATTCGGCCTCATGGGCGACGACGCCTATACCTGCGCCTGCTATCTGCCGGAAGTCGGAAACGTCCCGAAACGCGGCGACGTTCTCTCCTGGGCCGAATCCTCCGCCGTCGTCTATGCGAACAGCGTGCTCGGCGCGCGGTGCAACCGCAATTCCGGTATCATTGAAATCATGGGCTCCGTCGCCGGTTTCGTCCCGGAATTCGGATTTTTGACCGACGAAGGGCGCAAGGCGGACTGGGTCATCGAAATCCGCACCGAAAAGATGCCCGAAGCGCAGCTGCTGGGTTCCGCCATCGGCATGAAGGTGCTTGAAAAGGTCCCGTATATCAAAGGGCTTGACAAATGGATCGGTACCGAATTGAACGAACGTGCCTGCGCCTATTTGAAAGATTTCGGCGCGGCAACCGCGTCCAACGGCTCGGTGGGGCTTTATCACATCGAACATCTGACGCCGGAAGCCGTGGATTACGGTGAAAAACTCATCCGCGAAGGCGCGCCCGTCTACATCATCGACGACAAAGAGCTGGAACGGGTAAAAAACAGCTACCCCTGCATCTGGAAAAATCCCGACGCCAAACCGAAGCTCTGCTTTATGGGATGTCCGCATATGACGATGCAGCAGCTCAAGGACTGGACCGTGCGCATTGAAGAAGGCCTGAAAGCGGCGGGAAACAAAAAGGTAACGATTCCGACCGTATTCACCTCCGCCCCCGGGGTCATCCGTCAATTTAAAGAGACCGAATACGCGGCGCGGCTGGATGCGACGGGGGTCATCCTCAGCTACATCTGCCCGCTGATGTATATGAATAATCCCCTCTCAAAAAAAATGCCCGTCATCACCTCGTCAAACAAGCTGCGCACCTACACGAGCGCGAGATTTTATACGGACGATGAAATTTTGAAGATGATCACGAAGGGGGCTGAATAAGATGGCGAAAGTATTTAAAGGGCGCGTGATCGCTCCCGGAGAAACAAAAGCCGAAGCGCTGGTCTCTCACGGCGGATTCAATACGCTGGCGAGTTTTCAGATGGCGTTGATGTTCGGCGACAAAGAAGTCAAGTGCGGAGACCAAAATAATACTGATCTTTATAAAAAACCGATGATCGGCAAAGCTCTCTGCCTGCCCGAGACAATCGGTTCCACCACCGGCGGGATGGTGCTTTACGCGGCCTGTTCGCTCGGCAAGCAGCCGGCCTGCATGCTTTTTTCCAAACCGATCGACTCACTGGCTGCGTCCGGTGCGATCCTCGCCGCAAACTGGACAAACAATCAAATGCCCGTGATCGACGGCCTCGGGGAAGAGTTTCTCGGTTTTGTCAAGGACGGGATGACCGTTTCTGTGGCTTCCGACGGCAGCGTGACGGTCGAATAGAAATAGAGGAGTGACGGATATGAAAAAAGAATATGA
The DNA here is from genome assembly GCA_035353335.1 of Oscillospiraceae bacterium. NCBI lineage: Bacteria > Bacillati > Bacillota > Clostridia > Eubacteriales > Oscillospiraceae > Oscillospiraceae bacterium. Next base: position 27,881 of record DAOPZJ010000008.1, read on the forward strand.
AGCGTTATTTACGCCTTGGAAGATCGGCAAGCTCGAAATCAAAAACCGAATCGTCATGTGTTCCATGGGCGGAACCTCCATTTTCGGGTGGATAGAACCCAATCATTTCGACAAAGAAGCGGCAAACTTTCTGCTCGAGCGCGCGAAAAACAACGTCGGGCTGCTATTGCCGGGTATTGCCCCGATCCGCGATACCATGGGCGGCAGATGGCTTTATCAGAACAAGGCCAAGTTCAAACAGCTGAAAGAATATATGGAGGAATTCCATAAGACCGGCGCGAAGCTGTTTATCCAGATCACCGCCGGCATGGGACGGTCCATGGCCGTCAACGACCTCATGGTCAAGATGATCAAAAACAAGGCGTTCGGGTTCATCGGCAAACCGATTTTTGACATGGATTTCATTTGCGCCAGCGCCTCCGCCACCCCGAACCGCTGGGCGGATGACGTCTGGTCCCGTCCGATGACCGTCGAGGATATTCAGGAGATCGTTGAGGCCTTTGCCAAGACGGCGAAACTTTGTATGGATGCCGACGTGGACGGAATCGAAGTCCATGCCGTCCATGAGGGTTATCTGCTCGACCAGTTCGCGATGAAGTATACAAATCAACGGACCGACGAATACGGCGGCTCCTTTGAAAACCGGTACCGTTTTCCGGCGGAGATCGTACAAGCCATCAAGAAAACCTGCGGCAGTGACTTCCCCGTTTCGCTCCGCTATTCCGTCATTTCCAAGACCAAGGGCTTTCGGCAGGGCGCGGTTCCCGGCGAGGATTATGTAGAAGTCGGGCGCGATATGGAGGAATCCGAAAAAGCGGCAAAGTTTTTGCAGGACGCCGGATATGATATGCTCAACTGCGACAACGGGACTTATGACGCCTGGTATTGGGCGCATCCTCCGGCGTACATGCCTGAAAACTGCAACCTCTCCGACGTCAGCCACATCAAAAAGTTCGTGACCATCCCGGTGGTCTGCGCCGGCAAGATGACGCCCCACGCGGGTGCCGAGGCGATCCGTGAAGGGGCGATCGACGCCATGGGCGCCGCGAGGCAGTTTTTGACCGATCCGGAATGGGTCACAAAGATGATTGCCGACCGCGAAGCCGATATCAAGCCCTGCATCAACTGCCACAACGCCTGTTTTACCTTTTCAAGGTATGACGGTACGGCGAACTTGCAAGAGCTCCCCGACGCCATCCATATGGCGCGCTGCGCGCTCAATCCGCGCACGATGCAGGTCACGAAATACAAAATCGAAAAAGCCGCAAAAGCAAAGAATATCGCAATCATCGGCGGCGGTATCGGCGGCATGGAGTCCGCGCTGGTGCTTTGCGAACGGGGACACAACGTCACGATTTATGAAAAGACCGATCACCTGGGCGGCGTTTTCGTCCAGGCGGCTACGCCCGTCTATAAAGAAAAAGACCGCGAACTCATTGAGTGGTACAAACGGGAACTCGCGAAACATCCGATTACGGTCAAATTCAACACCGAAATCAAGGATATTCATTCGATTCAAGCCGATGAAATCATCATCGCCACAGGGGCAACGGCAAGGCGACTGCCGGTCAAGGGAGTCGAACACGCCATCGAAGCCGTCGAATATCTCTCCGGCAAGGAAGTCGGCAACAACGTCATCATCATCGGCGGCGGACTGACGGGATGCGAAATCGCCTACGATTTGATTTTAAAGGGCAAAAAGCCGCAGATTGTCGAGATGAAGAACGATCTGATCGCCGTCAAGGGGGTCTGTCTCGCCAATTCCTCTTTTTTGCGCGAAATGCTCGCGTTCAAAAAGACCCCGGTCTGGCTGGAGACGACGCTTGTCGAAATCAAGCCGGACGGCGTGACCGTGAAAGACAAAACGGGCAAGGTTTTTGACCTGAAGGGCGATTCCGTGATTGTCTCGGTCGGATATAAACCGATGCCGCTCGGTGAGGCCTCGAAGCATGTGCATCTGGTCGGCGACGCAAACGGCGTGGGCAACCTGCGCACCGTAATCTGGCGCGCTTGGGACGTCTGCATGAAGCTGTGAGGCGTATCGGTAAAGGAAAAGCATAAACGATTGCCAATCATCATTCACAATGAAAACAGAGAGGGTCTATATGAATCCTCTCTGTTTTTTGCCTGTTGGGAAGGGTGAAACGATAAGCACGAAGGCGGACGCGCAAGCCGGACCGCAGTCCGTTGCGCCCCTACTTTTTTACCCGCAGAGAGAAGGCGGATCTTTCGATAAACATCCGCCGCGTTCACTCACGACCCAAAACTCAAAGTGTCACCTTGGGAAGCGGCAGGTTTTTACGATATTCAAGATATTCCTCATAACTGCCCTCCCGGTCAAGATTTCCGTCGGGCAGGATTTCGATGATCCTGTTTGCGGTGGTTTGAATAATTTCGTAGTCATGCGTGGCAAAAAACACATTGCCTTTGAACTCAATCAGCGCGTTATTGACTGCGGTGATCGATTCAAGGTCCAGGTGGTTTGTCGGATGGTCCAAAATCAGCGTGTTTGCACTGAAAAGCATCATCCGCGAAAACATACAGCGCACCCGCTCGCCGCCCGAGAGGACATTCACGGGTTTATAGACGTCGTCCCCCGAAAACAGCATTTTGCCTAAGAAACCGCGCAGATAGGTCTCGGTTTCATCGGTCGTATACTGTCGCATCCAGTCCAAGATCGAAAGCGTGCAGTTGTTGAAAAAGCTTGAATTGTCAATGGGAAAATAGGACTTTGAAATCGTGACCCCCCATTTGATGCTGCCTTCATCCGGCTCTGTCTCACCCATGATGATTTTAAATAACGTCGTGACGGCCTGCTCGCTTTCGCCGATAAACGCAACCTTATCGCCGTTATTGATCGTGAAAGAAACATTGTTCAAAATCTTGACGCCGTCAACGGTTTTTGAAATGCCGCTGACGGAAAGGATGTCCTTCCCTGCTTCCCGGTCCATGGTGAATCCGATGTACGGATATTTTCTGGTTGAGGAAGGCATCTCATCGACTTCAAGCTTTTCAAGCAGTTTTTTTCTGGACGTCGCCTGCTTGGACTTCGATTTATTGGCGGAAAAGCGCGTAATAAAGGTTTGAAGTTCCTTGACTCGTTCCTCGTTTTTCTTATTCTGCTGTTTGAGCAAACGCTGGATCAACTGGCTGGATTCATACCAAAATTCGTAATTTCCGACATACATCCTGATCTTGCCGTAATCGATATCCACAATATGCGTACAGACATTGTTTAAAAAATGGCGGTCGTGCGATACCACTAAAACAGTTCCCGCGTATTCGGCGAGGAAGTCCTCGAGCCAGCTGATCGCATCGATATCCAGATGATTCGTCGGTTCGTCCAAAAGGATGATGTCGGGATTGCCGAACAAGGCCTGGGCAAGCAAAATTTTCACCTTTTCGTTTCCCGAAAGCGTTGACATCTTTGCATAGAGCAAATCCTCCGACAGCCCGAGCCCCTGAATCAGCTTCGACGCCTCGGATTCGGCCTCCCAGCCGTTCAGCTCGGCAAATTCACCCTCCAGTTCGGACGCTGTAATCCCGTCTTGCTCCGTGAAGGTCTCCTTTGCATACAGCGCTTCTTTTTGCTTGATAATTTCGTGAAGGCGGGGGTTCCCCATCGTAACCGTGTCCAGAACGTTAAATTCGTCATAAGCAAAATGATCCTGCTTCAACACGGACAACCGAAGATTTTTCGGAATCACGACCTCGCCCGTTGTGGGTTCGAGCTCCCCGCAGAGAATGCGGATAAAAGTCGATTTTCCGGCACCGTTTGCCCCGATGATGCCGTAGCAGTTCCCCGTTAAGAACTTCAGGTCCACATGTTTGAAAAGAACGGTTCCGCCGAAACCGAGGCTGACGTCAGATACTGTAATCATGGAATCTCCGATACTGGTTTTTTGAATGAAAAAATTCAAAACCGAATTTTTTAAGATAAGATTATATCATGTTTTGAAAGAGTTGTCTATTTGTTTCGAGTTTAAACGATGATGACAACTTCGTTTGTGTTGTCAAATCTTACGGATGCCGGGGGTTAATTTCTTCGTTAGGGGCGATTCCAACGGGCCGCGCCCGATATCGCCCTTTATATAAGGTACTACGCGACGGGATTATCCGATACGACGGGGCGGGCGATTACGAATCGCCCCTACCGGGCTCTGTTTTTATGCTCGTTGTTTTTAATCAGCGTTTTTTCTTGTAGGGAAAGGTCTTGACCTTTCCGAGCGGGCGAACCCTCGCCCGCGAAGATTTTCCAATTCGCATCGGATTAACTTTTACAACCATCCTATTTCTGAATTCGTTTAAAATAGAAACCATGTTACTTCTTCGATCAAAACACTTTACGTTAACAAACAATGTTCCTCGCACGAACTGCGGTTCGTTCGGAAAGGTCAAGACCTTTCCCTACAGGGACGGTGGGTTAGAACACCCCCTGCGCTACTTCATGACATTGCTCGTCCGTCCCGTTTTCGTTGAATGCGGTTGCCTCCGAAAACCTCTTGCGCTTATTACATAGATATGGTAACATAGAACCACAGAGATCACACAAAGTAAAAGTTCATACGGGATTACGGAATGGAGGGAATCGTCATGGAAGATCGTTCCGCGTTTGTTCAGGAGATCCACACCGAGTGCAAAATCAACGCCCCGGTTGAAAAGGTCTACGCGGTGCTGTCCGATTTTGCGCATTACGCCGCATGGACCGATGAAATCACCGTATCCGGCGACACAAGACCCGGCGGAAAGATGCGCGTCAAAGTCAAGACCGCGAAAGACGGAAAAGGATGGTACTCCATGTCGTCAAGAATGCGGCAGCACGACAAACATCTGATCGCGTTTGACAACGTCATGGGCGCGCCGTTTCTGTTTTTGGGCAGGCACAGCTTTGAACTGATCCCGCTCTCGGACGGAAAAACCATGTTTATCAATGCGGAAGTGTTCAGCGGCCTGTTGGTTCCGTTTGTGCGCAAAAAGAATCTGCTCGGCGCAACGCAGAGGTTCAAAGAGAAGATGAATCTCGCGTTGAAACGCGCGGTCGAAGAAAAAGCCGCCGGAGCAGTCAAAGAACCTGCCTCGAAGCCCGAGGCAAAATAAATTTTAAATTCCATATCATAACCTATTGACTGCTGTGGTCAACACGATTATACTGTCGTTGACCGCATTGGTCAATTATTTTTGGGAGGGTGAAATGATTTCGAAATTTATGAACCTGGACCCCGCGAAACGGGAACGCATTCTGAATGCGGCTTCGGAAGAGTTTGCCCAAAAGGGATATCAAAATGCCTCGACCAACGAAATCGTTAAAAAAGCGGGCATTTCCAAAGGGCTGCTTTTTCATTACTTTGAAAACAAGCAAAATTTGTTTTTGTTCCTTCTGGCCTATTCGCAGCAAATTTTTATGGATGATTTTTACGGCAAATTCGACTTTACCGAGACCGACCTGATCAAGAAGTGCCGGCAATTATCCGTTATGAAAATAGAGATGGTTCAAAAAAATCCCGAACTTTATCACTTCTTATTGGCTTCGATGACCGACGAGTCGATCGATGCACAGATCAAAAAAGAACGGGACGCCAAAAACAACAACATCCTCAGCGACGCTTATAAAAGAATATTTGCGAACATCGACACCTCGGTGTTTAAAGAGGGCATTGATGTCAGACGAATTACGGAGATCATCATTTGGGTGATGCAGGGGTTCGGCAACAAAGAGCTTGAAAACCTCAGGCAGTCGGAAAATAAACTCGATTTTGATCTGAAGGCCGTTATGGAGGACTATGACGGGTATATCGAACTCTTAAAAAACGCATTTTATAATACCGATTCCAAATGAGACAGCGGATAAAACGAACGAATTCAATATAACTGATAACTTGATGAAAGGTCGGTCAAAAAAATGAATGTGATTGAAGTCAAGGGACTGTACAAAAATTTCGGAAAGGTTGAAGCCCTGCGGGGTCTTGATCTGACCCTGCCGAAAGGGGAGGTTGTGGGGTTTCTGGGCCCCAACGGCTCCGGCAAGACCACGACGATCCGCATCCTGCTCGGGCTGCTCAAAGCCGACAAGGGCATGATCTCCCTGTTCGGGGGCGACCCGTGGAAAGACGCCGTCTCCCTTCACAAGAAATTGGTCTATGTGCCCGGCGACGTCGCGCTTTGGCCCAAGCTGACCGGCGGCGAAGTCATCGACGTGCTCAGTTCCCTGACGGGCGGACTGGAACCCGACCGCAAAAAGAAGATGACGGAGCGGTTCGATCTCGATCCCACCAAGAAAGCCCGTACCTATTCCAAGGGCAACCGGCAAAAGGTCGCTCTTGTCGCGGCGCTTGCCTCCCGCGCGGAACTGCTCATTTTGGATGAACCCACATCGGGCCTCGACCCGCTGATGGAAGCGGCTTTTACCGAAAGCATCCGCGAGATCAAAAAAGAGGGGCGTTCGGTTCTGCTGAGCTCTCATATTTTTTCCGAAGTCGAAAAACTGGCGGACATCGTCACCATCATCAAGGACGGCGTCACCGTCGAGTCGGGCACCCTGACAGAGCTGCGCCACCTGACCCGCACGCAGGTCTCAGTCATTTTAAAAAAGGAAGCCGCGGGACTGGAGGAGCTTTCCGGCATTCACCAACTCCGGAAAGAGGGAGACCGCATCACGTTCTCGCTCGACAACGATTCCATGGGGCTTGTGATGGCTCATTTGGCCTCCCTTGAGCCGGTGGGTCTCACGGTCAATCCGCCCGGTTTGGAAGACCTCTTCCTGAGCCATTACAAGGCCGAAGACAAGGCGGTGAGCGGAAAATGAGCACCGCGGTTTCAAACGACTCCGCCACGCCGAAAAGCCCGCTTGTCGGGACGGGGAGATATTTCCGTTTCACGCTGAAACATAATCTGATGCGGTATCTCGTGTGGATTTTGGTGATCGTCGGCATGATCGCCTTTGTCGGCGCCTACTATAAAGACCTTTTTAAAACGCAGGCGGATTTGTATCAGTTTGCGGCGCTCGGTTCCAATCCCGGGATGGTCGCCCTGATCGGCAAAGTCGGCTCCGCCACGCTGGGGGGTGCCGTGTGGACAAAGCTCTGGATGACCCTTGCCATGACGCTTGCCATCGGCATGGTGTTTCAGGTGACGAAAGGCGCGAGAGCCGATGAGGAAAACGGGCGCACGGAGCTGTTCCGCTCCCGGCCTTTCGGGATTCATTCCACGCTTACGGCGGTCGTCGGCGGAGCGCTTCTGCTATGTGTTCTGATCGGCGCGCTGACCGTTTTCGCTTCGTACGGAATCGGGCTGGATCCTGCGGGTGCCGGCATGACGGGTTCGGTCGTATTCGGGTTATCGCTCGTCGCGTGCGGATTTCTCGGCGTCGGCGTCGGCGCGCTGACGAATCAACTGTCGGCAAGCGCAACGATGGCAAATTCCACCGGCTCTGTTGTGATCGTGGCGTTTTATGTGATCAGAATGCTCGGCGATATGGGTGATAACGCCGCCGTCTGGTTTTCACCGATCGGCTGGAGCGAGAGAATGGCGCCGTGGCAGGATAACTATGGGTGGTTATTCATCCCGACCGTTGCGCTCACGGCGGTTTTGATCACAGCCGCATTTTTGATCGAAGCGCGCCGGGATTACGGCAGCGGCGTGTTCAAAGATAAAAGAGGCAGAGCCGACGCCAAACCGCTGATGCGGCGTTCATGGGGCTTGGTTTTGCATTTTTATAAAGGCAGCATCATCGGCTGGGCGTGCGGCATGGCGCTGACCGGTCTTTTATTCGGATCCGTCGCAAAGACCATGCTGGATATGTTGGGCAGCATCAAAGTCCCGTTTTTACAGGGAAACAGCATGAACGCGCTGATGGGACTGCTTTTATGCATCATGGGAATGGTCGCGATGGTCTTGCCGCTGCAGATCATGACGGGGCTGCGCTCCGATGAAGCCAAAGGGCTGACCGAATCTCAGCTCGCGGGCGGAATGTCCCGCTATCGGCTTGTCGGAGAGCGGATGCTCGTATCCCTCTGTTTATTGGTGATGCTTTTATTAATCGGCGGTGCCTCTACGGGCGTCTCTTACGGAGCGGTCGCGAATGATCTGTCGCAATCGTGGAAACTGGCAATAGATGCGCTGGTTTATCTGCCGGGAATCGCGGCGGTGATGGGGATCGTGGTCCTGCTCTTCGGATTCGTTCCGCGGGCGACTTTGCCCGTCACATGGTTTTTATACGGAGCGATGTATTTCGACGTACTCATCGGGGACGCTTTAAAACTCCCGGACTGGGTTACACACATGATGCCCTTTACCGGAACGCCCAGAATCCCGTACGAGAGTTTCAACGCCTCGGTGTTCGGATTTGCCGCAGCGGCGGTCGTATTCACCGCGCTCGGGCTGCTCGGGCTGCGCAAAAGAGATATCCCGAAATAACTCCCGGGCGAAATTCCCGTAAACAGGTTAAAAACGCACTTCCATGTTCTTTTCAAACTGCATATAGTGATGGCGGAAAGCGTTTTCTCCGAGCGATTTCCAAAGCGGATTTTGGCTGTTTTGAAAGGAGCAACATGAATTCCAGAAATTACAGCGGTTTTTATGACCGCTCATATCCCATATCCTCTCCGCCATTGACCTCGATGAGCCCGGCATGCGTGATCGACCGCTGCCATAAGACCGGTGAGGACTTCGGCCCCGACCCCTATGTGACCAACATCACCAAAGCTACGCTGAACAATACCTATTTCAGGCGGGCGCTCTGGACGGGAGAACATCTCCAGCTCACCCTGATGTGCATTCCGCCGCACGGTGAGATCGGTTTGGAAATGCACCCCGACACCGACCAATTTTTGCGTCTCGAACAGGGCCGCGGAAGAGTCATGATGGGGAAGACAAAAACCGACCTCGATTATCGGCGCGAAGTCGCCGATAACTACGCGATTTTAATCCCAGCCGGGACCTGGCATAACCTTGTGAACACCGGAAGCGAACCCATAAAGCTATATTCTATCTATGCGCCCGTCAAGCATCTCCGGGGGACCATACATTGTACCAAAGCGGATTCCGACGCCGCCGAATAAATTCGTCATTCACTGAAATGAGCAAAAAACAGCCATAAAATGCCCAAAGGTCTGCCGCATCTGCGGCAGACCTTCTGTTTGTTCCGCTTGGGATCGGCAGTCCCTTAGGTTTTATGCCCTTTTCGATCAATTCAGAAATAGTGCTTTGTTTTCAGACGCATCGTAAATTTATCGAGATTCCTTTTGACGTATCGGTTCATACGATTCATTCTTTTTAATTTTACGGCAAACCGGGGACTTAATTTGTAATAAGCCGATATAAAAATTCTGCCCAATAAAGTGGCTCCCAGTATTTCATCTCTGAACTTGCGGAGTATCAGCACTTCCGGCGCGTCGTAAGACCCATAAACCGCCGTTGCGATATAACATGACCCGCCGGAACCGGTTGAACGGATGTTTTTAAAAGCGTTGATCTTCTCATTGAAAATTTGAAATGCTCTGTTCAAATAATTCTCATATGTTCCCTTGATATTGCTGTCGGCATATTTTACGGCGTTATTGATATCCTGGATGACAATAGATCGGGCGGAATTCTCGTTTTGAAGATTAAAAGCCCGTATATCACAATAATGGATTGATGTTTCGATATTTGATAATGCCCTGTAATAATACGCTTCCGCATCTGCATCATCTTCGGCGATTAATTCCGTACACAATTTTTCTATTAAACCATAACCCATTCTCCTGCCGCCGTCAACACCGATTTCCGCTTCGTAAAAACTCTCATAGGAATTCGCGTTCTTTTCGGCCTCCCAATAGATCCCTGTACGGGCTTTTTCGTATATTCGCTTAATCCGTTCCATTTTTTTGTCTCGTTCAAGTTTCAGTCTGTTGTCGATGATTTGAACCTTGCCGTCAATCACCACATTACCCGACAGATTATTGATATTTGTAACCGCTTGCTGCAAAAGAACTTTCGCGCCGCAATAGACGCAAAAGCCGGATTCTTTTTTGTCATCCATTTGGATGTCTCCGCCGCAGTTTGTGCATTTTAATGAAATTAATGCCATAAATTTCTCCCTCTGTTTTTTGATTCGATTATGAAGCGGATGGTTACCTCATATTCTTATAATAACAACGGCCTACATATGATAAAAATCCGGCAGTTTTCCTTGTTTCTTTGAATTATTCTTATTGCGCCCCGGAAAGAGAACGGTTACAGCGTTGAGTGATGCCGGGAAATGGGTATATAAGCGAAATCCCCGCTTTCCGGTTTTACGGAATGGGCGGGG
>DAOPZJ010000008.1:38268-41890 GCA_035353335.1 Oscillospiraceae bacterium
ATAAGAATCGTAAACGATTCTTATCTCATCTATTCTAAAGGCGAACAAAGTTCGCCCTTACTTTGTTATCGTATCATACGGCCAGTCGATGATGCCGCCGAAGTCATAGACGTTTGTATAACCTATGGCGATCAGCTTTTTCGCGGCCTGCGCGCTGCGGTTTCCCGAGCGGCAGCAGACCAAAATCCCGGCGTTCAGGTCGGGGAGCAGTTCCGGTTTTGTGTCGATGATGGTCTCATTGGGGATTAAAATCGCGTTCGGGATATGCCCCGCGTCAAATTCGGATTGGGTCCGGACGTCGACAATGATGATTTTGTCGCCGCTGTCCATTCTGGCCTTGGCGTCCTGTGCCGATATTTTGCGGTAAACCGCGGCGGCGCTTGAAATGCCGTTTGTGCTTGGTTTGCTTTCGGCGGTATTTTCGGATGTGACCATACTTGCGGCGGATGAGCTTGGAACGCTCTCGACAGAATTTACGGCAGAGGCCATGCTCTGCGCGCTGCTAATGCTCGAATTGTTTTCGGCGGGTTTCGGCGACGGGATGACAAGCGCCGTGACCAGCAGGCCCAGAACGATTCCGTAAATGGTTGAAAGAAACGGGTTTGCCGTGATGGGGCATGCGCCGGTCGAGCAGCCGATGAGTTTATAGAGCACGAAATAGCCGACGAGCCCGCCGATGACCGCGCCGATCAGATATTTATAAATCATAAAGAAACCTCCGGGTGTGAAAAGAATATGATTTTATTTTACGCATATTGAAACGCACATTCCGTAACCTTGTCACGGTCGTTTTTCCGTCATTGCGAGGGGCTTTGCCCCGCGGCAATCCATCTCCTGCCTTTGCGAGCGATGCGGGCATCGGTCCGCCGCGTTCGCCTTTAAGATACATTAAAGAGAATCGCTTGCGATTCTTTGCGGGCATGAACAAAGTTCGCCCCTACACTATATACCGCCGTCGCATTGCGGGGTTAATTTTCATATGATGTGGTAAGTCACAAATCATATTGGGGGAATGCAAAGTGCCGAATGAAATTCCGTATGACCGGGCCGCGGCGGTGAGTTACGCCGAGAAATGGGCATATAAACGCAATCCCCGCTTTCCGAATTTCGACGGAATGGGCGGGGACTGCACGAATTTCGCTTCGCAGTGCGTCTGGGCGGGCTGCGGCGTGATGAATTATAAACCGGTTACGGGCTGGTACTGCAACAGCTTAGGCGACCGCACGCCGTCGTGGAGCGGTGTGGAGTTTTTATATCCGTTTCTCGTCAATAACGATTCCGTCGGCCCGTATGCGAAAGAGGTGCCGAAAGAACAGCTGCTGCCCGGAGATTTGATCCAACTCTGCGATGAAAGCGGCCATTATTACCATACGCCGGTGGTGGTCGCACGGGATCAAAACGAGATCTATGTCGCCGCTCACACCTTCAACACCTGGCACCGCCCGCTCTCGAGCTATACTTACACGGGTTTGCGCGGTATTCACATCGCCGGAGCGCGAAAATGAGCGGAAGCCGAAATAAAATTTTGTAGGGCGCAGGCATAACGAACTGCGGTTCGGTATGCCTGCGCCCTACAATCTATAATCCCTCTTGAAGGAGCTCAAATTATTTGAAAAACCTATATACCTGCCTTCACCGCATGATCGGTGTAACTCGGTGTAACCTACCACAAGATGTTATATGATGTAATAAAAACATCGGCCGCTCTTTTAATAAAACAAAAGAGCGGCCTTTTTATTCAATCGGTTATCGATTGACAATCGCAAAGAAATCTTTAAAACTGCGGTAATCCGGACGGTCGGACATTAAACTTTTCTGCAGGGGGGATGATGTCCGTCTTCGTCGGGACAAGGCGGGCAGTTCGGGCATTCCAGCCGGTTGATCTCCTCCAATTTAAATTCAAGAACCATTTCCAGCTTGATGACTTTTGTCAGAGTTTCGTTTACGGCCCGGTTGACGGCGATCAAATCGGCAATATTGACTGTGGAGTTTCTGTCCTTTGCCATTTCCAGCACCTGCTGTATTTTCTCGCCCTCCGCATTGATGATGTGCGCAAGCCCCGCTTCTTGAAGCGCAATGGTTTCGAGCAGATCGGTGATTGCCTGACACGGTGTGGTGGAAGACGGAGAAATATTCGGCATCGACATGTTTGATTTCGCTTCCTTCATCAAATTTGAAAATAGGAGCGCATTTATTTCCCTATTTTCACCCCCATCATATTCGCCCGGTTTGAATGTGTGATTTCGATTAATTTTTATCCGTAACTTCAACGGCGAGCGGGTTCACCCGTTCCGCCGTTTGCATATATTCGTTGTAGCGGGCGGATATTATCCGCCCGCAGATTTATGAAATTATAATCCGATATTATAATGAGAATTGTTTACGGGCGGATAATATCCGCCCCTGCATTTTTGATGCTTCTATTCTGTAAAAAAACATGCTATAATTTGAAAAGAACGTCCGATTCCATGATAAAGTTCAGGTTTTTTGCAAAACGCAACCGCCGGTTGCGGCAATTTAAAAGCCGGATTGATAGTGTGCAACCCAAAGTTTTGCTATTCTATAACCATGACGCGAACGGTACGTGCCGTCCGGTCAGGCGGGACAGAGCGACATCGAAGGCCTTCGGTTCGAGCCCGCAAACAACACACATCATATATTATTTTTTAGGAGGATTTCCCATGATTTTGGCCGATAAGATTTTGACCCTGCGCAAAAACAACAACCTGTCGCAGGAGGAACTCGCCGAAAAACTCAACGTCTCGAGACAGTCCATCTCCAAGTGGGAGAGCGCGGCCGCCATCCCCGACATCAACCGCATTCTCGAAATGGCAAAGCTGTTCGGCGTGACGACCGACTACTTATTAAAAGACGACCTGGACACAGCCGTTTATTCCGAGACCGACGAGACCGTCGGAAGGCGCGTCGTGGTGCAGGAAGTGAACGACTACTTAAAAGATAACCGGCAATTTGCCAAACGGACCGCGTTCGGCGTGCTGCTGTGCATCCTGTCTCCGATCACATTGATCGAGCTTGCGGGCAACGCGAAAGCCGTCGGCATCTCCGAGACCGCCGGAGCCGCCATCGGAATCGCGACGTTATTGCTCATCATCGCCGGCGCGGTCGCGCTGTTCATCATCGGCTCCAACCCGATGAAGCGTTATGAATATCTCGATAAAGGCCGGTTTGAGCTCGAATACGGCGCGGAGGGCATCATCCGCGAAAGACGCGCCGCGTTTTCGAAAAGACATACCGCGAGCATCGTCATCGGCGTCGCTCTGTGCATTCTGTGCGCGGTGCCGTTGATTACGGCGGGCGCGCTGAACGCCAAAGAGAGCGTTGTGATCGCGATGGTCGGCGTGCTGCTTGCCGTCGTCTCCGCGGCGACATACCTGTTCGTCTCTTCGGGCGTGGTCATGGGCGGTTTTGACCGCCTGCTTTCAGAGGGCGAATATGCCCCGTCGGCGCGCAAAGAAGAAGAACATCAGGACAAGATCGGCGCCATCTATTGGCCGCTCGTCGTCGCCGCCTACCTGCTGTGGAGCTTTTTATCCGGAAAATGGGGCATCACCTGGCTGATCTGGCCGATCGCCGCGCTGGTCTTCGCCGCGCTCACCGCAAC
>DAOPZJ010000008.1:41990-59873 GCA_035353335.1 Oscillospiraceae bacterium
TCACCTGGCTGATCTGGCCGATCGCCGCGCTGGTCTTCGCCGCGCTCACCGCAACCGTCTCCGCGATTAAGAAAAAGTAAAAACGCATTTATATGCAGACAGGCCGAACGTTCGTTCGGCCTGTCTTTGTTTGGTGAATTATATATACCGTATTTGTACGGACGATTATGAATCGTCCGTACAAATATGGGTCGTAATCCGCATGACGGACGGACGCGGCGGACGGCGCGGGCGGGCGATTCATAATCGCCCCTACGGCATTACGGGTCATAAATTAACGGCGCGCAGGCGAACCATGGTTCGTGATGCCCTGCACCCTACAATTGCACGGCGGGCGATTCATAATCGCCCCTACAAATTGATATTTAATCCTCGATGTGCTCGATGGGTTCGATGGTGAACTCGTGGTCGAACGGGGTCAGGGCGTTGAAGAAAATGTTATATTTCGAGCCCGAGACCGGCACCGAGCCGAACAGCCCTTCGGTGACGAAGGTCTCGGCGAACGCGGGGCCGATCTTGACACCGCTGGTGCCCGTCTCGACCTTGACGTAGCCCTTGGAGGCGACCAGCTTTCCGCCCGCGTTCGCGCGGATGGTGTAGCCGTCGCCGAAGATGACCGCGTTCGGGTTGACGCCCATCTCAAAACGGACGGGGGCTTTGGTGCAGCCGTCGATCTTCATGCGGACGGCAAAGCCCTTTTCGGTGCGCTTGACTTCCAGCGTCGCGTCGACCGTGATCGGGCCGGTGGTCTCACGCTTGGAACGGTCCATCTTGTTGAAGTCGCTCGTGCCCTGATATTCTTTGTACGGCAAATAATAGGTGCCCTCGCCGTGGTAGTCCATCTGATAGCCGTTTTCGATTTTGCGAATGTTTTTCACCTTGATGTGCCGCTCGTTGAAGAAGTGGATGCCGCCGCGGATATACATGTCCACTTCGCCCGACTGCAGAAAGAAAAACGTCTCGTTGTTTTCCATGATCGAAACCGTCATGCCGTTGTGCCCCATGCGCACGATGCCCGAATCCTTAAAGTGATAATCGTATTCGGTCGGCATATACGGCTCGACGTCCGGGATCTCGACGAGCTCGGGCTCGGTCATCATCTCGGTCAGACCGACCTGGAAAACGCGGCCTTTTTTGAGGCATTCGTCGATGATCGCGCGCCCCATGCCGAGCAGCTCGTTATCCTTAAGCAGATGCCCGGCCTTGAGATACTGATAGATATATTTGTCGGCGTAGACGCTGGTGCCCCTGTCCTGCCGCGTGGAGTTCTGGGTGAAGATCTCGAAATTGGTGTGGTAATAGGCCGCCATCATCTTGAGGTTGCGGCGAACCGGCTCGAGCAGTTCGGGCTTGTTGAGCTCCTCCGCCAGAATCAGCATCGCCATATTATTGATCTGGTTGTAGCCGCCCGCCGAGCGCTCGGCGTATTCGCCGTCCTCGTTGCAGTCGATTCCCTCGTTCAAAAAGGCGTTGATGCGGGTGAGGTATTCCTTTTTGCCCGTGATGTTCATCGCGAGCGCCAGCGCCGCCGACTCGACCCAGCGGTGGTTCGGCGTGTGGAAGCCGCCCGCGAAAATGCCGTCCGCGAGTTTGGAAAGCGCGTCGTAAAGGCGCTTTTTCAGCTCTTCGCCGCGCGCGTCGGTCTTTCGGTTTTTGATGAAGTGATAGGTTTTGCACAAGCCGATATTCGTAAAAGACGTGTCGGGCGCGGAGTAATAGTTCGCAAGGTGCAGATCGATGACGCCCGACGGGCGAAGGTTATTGTATAAGAAAGTGAACAGCAGATCGGCGGCGTGATAGGCCTCATCGCTCCTGTAATATTTACTTTCGGGGCAAAAATAGAGCATGATGGCATTGCTGACCGAACCGCCCGCGCCGTAGGGCACGAGGCCGAAGTCGCAGTTCAGATAACCGCCGTGCTGCCAGTCGTCGGCTTTGATCATCTGATTTCGGATGAGATTCGCGAACCCCTTGTCGGAGTTCTCGACGGCCGCTTTGTAAAGGTCGATGGTGTATTTCATAAAATCCTCCCGCGCATGATTGTAATCACTCTTATTATTATAACAGTCCATTCTGAAATGACAACCCTAAAATAAGACTTTATAATCAAAATCGTCATTGCGAGAGGTTTCAACCCCGCGACAATTCAGTAGGGGCGATTCATAATCGCCCGTAAGATGGCACAAGCACGCGGGCGATTGCGAATCGCCCCTACTTCTATTATATCAACCCTACCGAAATGACAACCCAAATTCGGATTTTTAGGACAAGTATTTTCAGAATTGACGCATTGCGGGGGTTATGTTAAAATCATTGCAGATGATTGTAATCCGGCATGATTTTGACGGGAGGATTGAAAGTGAGATTCATACAGAGGCTGATCTGTGAAATCTTCGGCCACAAATGGAAGGGGTGCCATTGCGTTCGGTGCGGCGATTGGCGCGACGAAGAACATCAATATCAAGCAATGGAAAACCCCTGTGAGCAGCGCTGCTCGCGTTGCGCTTATGTGAAATCGGAGCACATCTGGGAGGGAACCGGCTGCGTCAAGACCTGCAAGACCTGCGGAAAAACCGAAGGGCAGCACTTCTGGCAATATAAAGGCGATCGGGTGGTGTGCGGCTGCGGCGCGGCCAAGCACAAGCTCTATCGCTCCTACTGCGAAAATCCCATCACGGAGTACACCTGCGAAATCTGCGGTAAATCAGGCGGCACCAACGACAACAGGGAATTCGGTTACGACTTTCTCAAAGCACCTTGCGTTGAGCCGAACGACCCAAAAACGTGAATCAATCCCCTGAAGTTAAAACCCTGAAACCGATTGTCGCACCGCTGCTCGGTTGGTACGGCGAAAACGCCCGCGTGCTGCCTTGGCGCGAGAACACCGACCCCTACCGCGTTTGGGTGTCGGAGATCATGCTGCAGCAGACCCGCGTCGAGACCGTCATCCCCTATTATAACCGTTTTCTGACGGTTCTGCCGGACATCGAAGCGCTGGCGGAATGCGATGAACAGGCGCTTTTAAAGCTCTGGGAGGGGCTGGGGTATTATTCCCGCGTGCGCAATCTGCAAAAGGCGGCGCAGGTGATTGTGCAAAAATTCGGCGGGCGGTTCCCCGATGAATTTGACGATATTTTATCGCTGCCCGGCATCGGAACCTATACGGCGGGTGCGATTTCTTCGATTTGCTTTGAAAAGCCGATTCCGGCGGTGGACGGGAATGTGCTTCGCGTACTCTCGCGGGTGTTAGGCAGCGAAGCGGATATCGCCCTGCCAGAAGTCAAGACGAAATTTACCGAGCTGTTGAGACAGATTTACCCTAAAGGTCATTGCGGGGATTTTACGCAGGCGTTGATGGAACTCGGCGCAATGGTCTGCCTGCCGAACGGAATGCCGCAGTGTATGGTCTGCCCGCTCGCTGCTTTATGCGAGGCCAACCGAACCGGAAGACAGGCGGAACTGCCGAATAAAAGCAAAAAAGCGCCCCGAAAGAAAGAGGAAAAGACCGTCTTTTTGCTCATCTGCGGGGACAAGATCGCCCTGCAAAAGCGCCCCGAAGGCGTTTTGCTCGGCGGGTTATGGGAGTTTCCGAACGTGCCCGGACACCTGACCCCGAAACAGGCCAAAGAAGTCTTGGCGCAATGGAACATCGAGGCCGTTTCGGTTGAGAAAGGCCCCCGCAAAAAGCATATTTTCACCCACATCGAGTGGGAGATGACGAGTTATCTTGTTTCCTGCGAGAACATGCCCGGGCAATTCACCTGGGTCACGCGGGAGGAATTGGCCAATAACCTTGCCCTGCCCTCTGCGTTTCAGGGGTTTAAAAGTGTTTTAAAATAGCAAATCCGGACGGGAAATCGAGTTAACGCTATATAACTCAACCGTTTAGATGGTTTATGTCAATAACCGCCCTGCCCGAAACTCTCGATTTTCCACCCCGTTTGAGGGGACTCGTAAACCATACGGCAATCCCAAGATTGTTCCCCATTCTCATTGGTCACCATTTTGTTATACAGAAGATTCACATCTACTCTAAAAGTTTCAGTGCTTTCATCAAGTTTTCCGGTCGGTTCTATTTTTAGCAGCTTTGCGGATTTCAGGTTTTCAAAAGCGGATTTTGCGCCGATATCGGCATCCGCCAAAGGCAAGACCATCACATTATTATACAATTCATCGTTGGGCATATTCACTGTCAGATATTCTAACAGCATCTTTTTCGAGAGACAGTATACAGCGCTCTTGGCGTCTTTTTTTTCAAGCGCCGTGAGATATTCCCTGATCACCTGTTCCGGATCTGATTTAGACAGCTTTTCCTCGGCTCCGTCCGCTTGAACTTTGTTTACAAGCCATTCGTCAAGCGTTTTGCCCGTGACCGTTTCAAAGCTGTTTCCTTTTAAACTGCATGCGTTAAATGCGCTGTGCCGCCCGGCGCTGACGAATGCGCCGATGATTTTACCGCCTGATTTAACAACGATGCCCCTGCAATCCCGTGAGGGACTGAACTCTTTCGGCAAACTCTCAAGAATTCTGTAAATTTTAACATCGATGTTTTTATCGGCATATGGGCTCATGTCAAGGCCGATATCCTTTGAGAGTTCATTGTTGTAGGCGAAATAATAGGCATTCGGATTAAAACCGAGCAGCGTATTGATATCGCTTAATTTGTCTTTCCGCTCTCTGATTTGATAAGCAAGCGTCCATCCGTATTGTTTGAAAAGTGCCGCATCCGTCTCATCGATATTGAAAGAGATATTTTTGTTTCCGAAAAGCGAATCGATATAACGCGCAAAATCTGTCCCAATATCGAAGCGGCTGCCGTCTTTTATCATGTAGGCCTTATTATAAAGTGTATCGTAATGAAGCTCGCAGCTGTATCCGCCGGTTTTATTCGACAATTCAATCATATACCGGCCGGTATTATTGCTTTCGGGGTCCCCCTCCTGCTTGGAGGGCTTGCCTGCCTTGATTGTTGAGTCGATGTACGCCACTGCCCGGAGATCGGTGATTTTAAACGCATCCGACGGATTAAATAAGTTGCTCGCGGAGATGCCCGAGATTTTCACGCATATATATTCCGTGGTATACGTCGCTTGCGATATCCCGGACACATCACCTTGACTCGAGGAATTTGAAGGTGCTCCTTCCGTCCGCCCGCAGGCGAAAAGAGAGAGGCCGACCGCAGCGACCAATATCATCGCCGCGATGTTATTCCATAATGGTTGTTTTTTGTCATTTAACACATTGATCAACCTTCCCTTTACTCCGGAGCCGGACACGTCCCCTCGGATTCAAAATCAACCTGTCTATCACCTGATGTGTCAGTTGTTGCTTCCAGTATAATCCCTCTTTGCAATGTTGTCAAGATATAGAATTGTTAAGATTACGGCCTGTTGGTGTATGTCATTCCGAGCGCAAGCCGAGGAATCTCGGACAGATTACAGTCATTCCGAGCGCAAGCCGAGGAATCTCGGGCTGATGAGGGCTTGTTGGTGGCGAGGTCCTTCGCTTTCGCTCAGGATGACAATGCAAAGGGCGGCGGGGCAATTGCCCCGCCGCCTTCTTCAAATGTTATTCTACTTAAACCGAAACGCATTCGCGCCGAGATAGGCCGCGCTTTCGCCTAAACCCTCTTCGATGAGCAGCAGGCGGTTGTATTTTGCGGTACGCTCGCCGCGGCTGGGCGCGCCGGTCTTGATAAAGCCGCAGTTCGACGCGACCGCGAGATCGGCGATGGTCGCGTCCGGGGTCTCGCCCGAACGGTGTGAAACGACCGCGGTGTAACCCGCCCTCTGTGCCATCTTGATGGCCTCGATGGTCTCGGACACGCTGCCGATTTGGTTGAGTTTAATCAAAATCGAGTTTGCGCAGCCGCCCTTGATGCCCTGACCGAGCCGCTCGGTGTTCGTGACGAACAGATCGTCGCCGACCAGCTGCACTTTTCTGCCCATCGTCGCGGTGATGGCCTTCCAGCCCTCCCAGTCCTCCTCGTCGAGCGGGTCTTCGAGGGACAGAATCGGGTATTTGCCGCAGAGGTCGTCCCAGTATTTGATCAGCTCGTCGGTAGTAAACTGCTTGCCGCTCTTGGGCTGCTTATAATTGCCTTCTTCGCCCTTCCACTCGCTCGCGGCGGCGTCGATGGCCAACACAAAGTCCTCGCCCGGCGTGTAGCCGCAGTCCTCGATGGCCGACAAAATCAGATTGATCGCCTCGGTCTCGCTGCCGAGGTTCGGCGCAAAACCGCCCTCGTCGCCGACCGAAGTCGAGAGGTTTTTGCTCTTCAATTCCTTGGCGAGCGCGTGGAAGACCTCGGCGCACTGCCGCAGGCCGTCGGTAAAGTCCTTCGCCCCGACCGGCATGATCATGAATTCCTGGATGTCGATATTGTTCGCCGCATGCGCGCCGCCGTTTAAAATGTTCATCATGGGCACCGGGAGAACCGTTGCGAAAACGCCGCCCAAAAAACGATAAAGCGGCATTCCGAACGCCTTTGCGGCGGCTTTCGCGGAAGCGATGGAGACCGCCAGAATCGCGTTCGCGCCGAGTTTGCTCTTGTCCTTGGTCCCGTCGGCTTTTTTCATCGCCGCGTCGATGGCATAGATGTCCGAGGCGTCCATGCCGGAAAGGGTCTTGTTGATGACCCCGTTGATATTCCCGACGGCTTTCAGCGTGCCCTTGCCGCCGTAGCGCTTTTTGTCGCCGTCGCGCAGTTCCAGGGCCTCGTAGATGCCGGTGGACGCGCCGCTCGGCACTTCGCCGACGCCGACGGTGCCGTCCTGCAAAATCACTTCGGCTTCGACGGTGGGATTTCCCCGGGAATCGAGAATTTCCCGCCCGGTGATTCTTTTTATTTTCAAATTGTCCATCATTTCTGAAACCTCCTGCCTAACCGATAGTTTTCAACTTGTATAGGCAAATTATACCGCTTTTGCCGATCGGATTCAAGGCGGAAGCATTGAATTCACTGATATCAATCATGCATACAGCCATATCGATACAGTCATTGCCCGCAAAATGGTAATCTTTGCCTCCCTTGTTAAAGGGAGGCAAAGGAATTTTCACATTCATTCCCTTGTCCATTTCGTGACTTTTTCGACGATCTCATCCGCTTCCTGCGGGGTTGCCGCCGGAGTGCTCAAAAACAGGCCCTTGGAAGACAGCTCCGACATCACCGTTTCGATTTCATTGTTTTCGACATAGAGCCACAGGCCTTTCCCCGCGGCCTGCACTTTTTTCAGCAGGTCCATATACGGCAGCACGCTTTTGCCCACGCCGGGATAGATCTGCATCGCGTTCAGATTCGGCAGCGCGCATAATGCGTCCACATGCTTGAACGCGCCGACGCCGTCCACGTGGTACAGGGTGTTCGTAAAAAACTTCGTCTTCATTTCGATGCTCGGCAAAAAGATCTCATTGTACATCTCGCGCGAGATCATGTAGGCAAAATCATTTTGGATCGTATAAGTTTTTCGGTCGCCCCACATCCCGAGCCAATCGCAGACGCCGTTGTGTTCGCCGTCAACGATTTTGTAATAGTCATCGAATAAATCCAAACTGAGCTTGACCAGGTGCATATCGAAGTCGCGGACATAGTCCGGGTACTCGCACAGGTCGATTAACAATTCTTCGGTTCCGCGCAGTGCGGCCAGGGTGTCGCCGGAGGACGCAAGCAGGTATAACGTGGGAAGGCACAGCCCTTTTGATTCCGAAACTGCGGTTTTCAGGCATTTTTCCTCGTGCAGCTTCCAAAAGCTGAACGGATTTAATGAAATTTTACGGTAATCATGCGCGATGATTTCTCCGTCGGATAACATCGGAAAGACCCAGGCCGTACGGTCATGCAGTTCGACGTCCGCGCCGATCATCGCCGCCATGGTGTTGGTGAACGGGTATCTCCCCGGTCTCCACCGGGGCACGGAATCGCCGGCCCAATAAGTGTTTTCCAACACAAACGCATTGGCTTCGTGAAAGAATCCGAAATCCGTCCACATCTCGCGGAGATTCGCACGAACCGGCGCTGCTTTTGAAATATCAATAGGCGCCGCCACGTTGACGCAGCAGCGGTCGACGATCTCCCGATTCCAAAACGCCCGATATCGCTCCCGCACCTTTTCCCAATCGGGTTTATATTGATATTTTACTGTCGTCATCCGATTCCACCCCATCGTATAATCACATGGATTTTTATATTCCAACAACAGCACCCGGTTTACAGACAGTGTAATCAGCCAGTGAGATGTTTTAATTATTCGGCACAAAATGCAGTTTTTTTATCATGTCTTCGCGGGTGTCTTTATAGTAGATGCTATACTCGCCCGGTGCAATTTTCAAATTGTTTTCTTCCATGTATGTACAGATGTTCGGAACTTTATCGGTATATATGTCATAAATATAAATCGTTTCTTCGCCTGCGAAACCCTTGTCTCTCTTCAATCTCGCGGCGTCATAAACGTCACCGTCTTTCACAACGAAATTGGGAACCTCTGTGACCTCGAGCGAAGATAACGTATAACTGAACTTTGCTCCGTTATGAAGGTAAAATTCAATGCAGTCATCCGTTTTCCATTTTATAAAGGTACCCGAAACAACCGGATCTTCGTAAAAGAATGAAATTTCAAACAGCAATTCCCATTTGTCTTCGGCAATATCATAGAGGTATAAATATTGCATGGCTGGCTTGATCCAGTATTCCTCGGGATACAGTATGTTAAAGGTCACGATCTTTGTGCCGGCCGCATTCACGTCGGATGCAATAATGAAACTGCTTTCGAAATGATCACGGTAACTGTTATCCATGATATTCTTTTCTTGACCTGTCTCAATATCGATAATAGTTTCCCGGTCGATTAAGGCTTGCTCGTTATCGATCCATTTTACAGTTCTTCTAAACTTATAACCATAATCCTTAACGAAATGTTCAAAATCGTTCAAGAACAGATAGCTTATGTAATATGTCCAGTCGGTATCCCAATAACCAATCTCAGCCACTATTTCAATATATTGATTTTTTCCGTCGGGAGAGGTATGGACATTGTATGCTTCCACGAAATTAATGAACGCATCGTCCTCTAAATGCGGCTGCAAAAACGCCTTGTATTCATCGAGGGTATAAGGCGAACCAGACGGAACACTCGGCTGGCTGTAAATATCGGGAACGCTGTTTGTTTCGCTTGACTCTGGATTCGAAGCGGCGGGAATGCTGCTAGCTTCGCTTGACTGAGGTGTCTGCATACATGCGCTGAAAGCAAACAGAACCGCAAAGCCGATAAGCAGCCAATATTTCCGTTGTTTCATCTTAAAGTCGCTCCTTTTGTTTTGATATGAGAACGATTTTCATATAGGGTTGCGGGTCATAATCCGCACGGAATCCATGCGGCGGGGACGGCCGCAGCGGGTGGTGGATACCCTTGCCTCCCTTGTTAAAGGGAGGGGGACCGCCGCAGCGGTGGTGGGATTCCGTCCCGCCGCAGCGGTGAGGGAATTCATACCTTATTCACCAAAGCCGTCCTCACAACTTGATCAATATATTCGCAAACCTCGTTGAAATTGTGAGTTACTTCGTTATTCGGAATCCGGATAACCGTTATACCTCTTTCCTCAATTCTCGCAGTTCTGATCTTATCTTTCAGCATTCCCTGAACCTCATAATGCTGAGAACCGTCTAATTCGATCACAAGATTAGCCCTCGCACAGTAAAAATCGGCGATATAATAATCGATAACTTTTTGTCGGAGGAATCGAACCGGATAGTTATGTAAAAACGAATACCACAAGTATCGTTCTTCATTTGTCATTTCTTTTCGGAGTTTTCTTGCATTTGGGGTAAGAGCCGGATTGTGTTTATAATCTATCATATCTCACCTACGCTGAATCCCCCCACCGTTGCGACGGTCCCCCTCCCTTTAACAAGGGAGGCAAAAAAATTTATTTGCCGTAATATTCCCCGACATAAGGAATTTCTCTGAATTCTTTAGTGTAGAAATTATAACTCAATCGTTGCTTTTTTTCCGTGTTGAATGAAACCTCGTTCTCGTTTTCGCGTTTAAAATGGAGGCCGCTATTTGCAAAATATTCCGTATCAAATGGCCGCTCCGCCAACTCTTTCCATGCTCTGTCCTTTAAATTAAATTGAAACAAATAAAACACCATATCATAATCATCAACATATATCAGGGAATCCAATTCTTCGACATAAAGTCCCGACCGCATATGCAATTCTATCATTCCTAAATACCAATGATTTATCACCGTCTTCCCCATATCTGTTTTTTCACCGGTTTTCAAATTTATAATAAACTCCGCGGCAATCGCCGCTGTATCAATGTCTATCCAAACAGCTCCGACAGATTCTTGAGAATTGTTGTCATAAACATAAAAGAAATGATCAAAGTCATTGAGAAAAATAAAATTTCGATCTCCTATCCAATAATCGGGAGTACCCTCGGTTACCATTACCTCGATGAACTTTTGTGTTTTATCCGGAGAGGGATATTCATATACTTTATTAATCGATAATATTGCGTTTTCAGAATGCTTCGAGAGGATCTCAATCAACTCGTCCTCATTAAATTGTTCTTCGAGATTTATCGTTGTCTCAGCGCTGTTGACAACACTGTTTACTACGCTTGATGTTTCGGAAACAACCGCGCTTGACAACGAACTCGAAACGGCGGGAACGTTGCTTGTTTCGCTTGACTGAGGTGTCTGCATACATGCGCTGAAAGCAAACAGAACCGCAAAGCCGATAAGAAAACAATATTTATATCGTTTCATCTTAAAGTCGCTCCTCGTTTTGTTATGAGCACAATTTTATATAGAATAGCGGGTCGTAATCAGTACGGAATCCAGGCGGTGGGACAGGGACGAGGATGGCCATCGTATTTCGCCGCCGTTACCCTTTGTAGCCGTATTCGAGCAGGCGGCTGCGGCAGATCTCCCGCTCTTCATCGGTAAACAGCGGTTCGTATTCCGGTTTGATGACGTGCGCCTCAACCGACAGATCCAGACGCTTTAATTCAAACAGTTTTGTAAACCCGTATGACGGGTCTGCGGTATGTATCAGTTTTTTTGCCGTCATGACCCCGCCGTGGGTGTTGAGCATCGCCGCGAAATACGCCGGGGTGTATTTCAGTTTTCTCGCTTCCGCGCAGATTTGTTCCATGTCATGGTGAAACCGTTTTTCGAGTTCGCCCGGCATTTAAAAACCCTCTTTCGATCAGATTTTTCGCGTGTTATGGTCCCGTGATTTCTTTCACATTGGAAACAGTATACCAAAAATTACATTAAATTGCAAATATTTTTAAAGCCGGTAAAAAACGAGAATTTTATGTTGAATTTGCGCGCCGATCCGTTTCCGCCGGTTGACAAAATGTGAAAAATATGGTAATTTATAAACAGCGCTTTGAAAAAATCCCCGAAAAAGTCAGAACGGACCTGCACAGGCATCTGCCCGAATCGGGGATATGCGCTGACAGTAAAAGGAGGAAAAAAACAGATGAAAAAATTGATGAAAAGATCCGCTCTTGTCGCCTTGATTTTGATGCTGACGGCCGCATTGCTGCTGACAGGGTGTTTCGCAAAACCGAAAACCCAGGGCATCAAGACCAGCGAAGGCGAGATCGTCGTCGGAGAACAGATGGCATGGCCGGATGCCGACATGCCCGGGCTCAGCAAACCGGACGCGACCATCGTCTCGGTGGTCAGGGACAACGCCTCCGGAAGCTGCATGGTGATCTTTTCCGATATGGCCGCAGACGATGCGTCAAACTATATCGCCGCTCTGAAACAGCAGGGTTTTGAGCCGGTTCTGGATATGACCGAGACGGACTCATACCTCTTCTCGGGCGCCAGGACCGACGGCGAGAACGTCACGTTCTCATACACCATCTCCACAAAAGAGGGGACCGTCACCCATACGCCCGCTCAGGGCAGCTGACAGACGGACTTAGATTAATCCCGGCCTGTTGGCCAACCATCTTATAAAAGCAAAGAAACCGGAGTTTAACGCTCCGGTTTTTTGGTTTTGAAGAGGAGGTAATCCAGTCGTCATTGCGAGGGGCTATAGACGTCTCGTACGCAGCTTTCAGCGCAACGCATCGTGCGCTCCCGTCATTGCGAGCGCCAGCGCGGCAATCCAGGCCTCTTCGTATATGTGCACTGCATTTCCGTAATTGCCGTGCAATTTGAATTGCCTTGCAATTTGAATTGCCGCGCAATTTATTGCCTTCATCCCCTTGCGGGATATATCCCGCGTATATCCTCATGTAATGACGCGGGGTATCTGAATCACCGCGCAATACAGTCATTCTGTCTCCAAATGAAAGGAATAAGAAATGTATATCATTAGCTTTTTACAATCCGCACGCTGTAATCATCGTAGCGCAAATCCATTTTATAACCTATGAAGCGGCCTAATTCAATATACAACAACATATCTCCGATATATTTCCCTTCTTCATAACTGACATATCCTGCGCACTCATCAAAATCATCGCCTTTTGTTATTGTAACAGACGACCAACCATACTCGAATTCATCCATTTGCAAAGTTACATCATCAGAGATAATTGTTTTATGCTCCTTGTCAAAAGTATATTGAACATCAAGCCCATCTAAAAATTCAAACAGATCCATCTCAAGAAAAGCGTAACTCAATAAAGGTGCCGTCGAAAATGTTATTTCTTTTTCATTGATGAAAACTTTTGCGGGCCGGGGACCGAAGATTTTTAAAAACTCATCCTGTGTATAGACCTTCTGAAATATATAATCACCGTATTTCTCATTCGATAACGGCACTGTCATAAAATACGCCTGCGTTTCTGTGATCGCCGTAATGGCATAACCTACTGCATTATCCATACAATCTAAACTTACAATGACAATCTTTTGGATGTTCTCTATGCCGTTTTCTCGGAAACATTGTTTGACAGCGTCTTCATCACACAGAAAAGTAATCGCTCGTTGAAAGTATTCATTTGAGCTAAACTCATCCCATCTATTGTCCGGGTCATTGAGGGCAAGAAACGGGCCTTGCTGGCGAGATCCGTCTTCTCTTGAGATTCCGGTTACTAATAACTGACCGTTTTGCTCCTCAAAGCGACAAATAATGTGCATATCCGGATATAAGTGATTGTCCCGGGGATTATTAATAAACTCAATGACGTCGTCGCAGCTCTCACCGCCAAAAGAATCTAAGCTCATATATATTGGTTGGTTTTCGGAATTTGCGGAATTTATAGAGTTCGCGGAATTTACGGAATTTGTTGTCGCACATCCGCAAAGAAATAACATCGTCAGCAATATACAGAGTGTCTTTTTCATATTGATCTCCCTTTATATTAGCCTTTTTTGCTCGTTGCAAAATATCCTACAATTATCTGTCGGGCAGCAGTTGTTTTATCAAATAATACATATTACATGGTGATTATTAACGTTGATTTTATTCTTTCATAAGCCCTAATCGTTTTATTGAGAATGTTTGCCAAGTGTTTACTTGAATAATACCCTTTCTCCTCCGAAATGTCAACTCCGGTATTTTCATAAAAGTTACTTTTAAGCGTTACATCGTGCGGGCAATGTGGTATAATTTTACCGAATCAACTTTCGGAAGGCGACGCATGGAGACGAAAAATTATTTTACGGTAAAATCCCTCACCAAAGAACACATTCCGTTTTTCATCGGCTGGGTCATGATGTTCATCTGGCTCTATTCCTATTTTTTGCCCTTCGGCGGCTTTCGGTTCGAAAGCAACCTCTATAACGATAAGGTGGGCAGCGACCTGCTGTTCACGTTTGTCTGGCTGCTCTCCGGAGCGATTTCCGGGTTGCTCATCAACGGCAAAAATTCTGCGCGCCTGACTTTTTACAGCGTTATCACGGCCATCCTCGGGTTTGTCTCGATGCGCTTTACGCCGGCGGGGTTTATCTCCGATCTCATTATGATCGTCAGTTCCGCCGCGATCGGATATCTGTTCGCGTCCTATTGCTACGCGTTTTTCATGGTGCTCAACAACGCCGAGAAGTTTTACGCGATGCTGCTCGCGGTGTTCATCCCGAAACTGCTGATGCTGTTAAAGCCGCTGTTAAACGACCCCGACGTCGAAATCGACGGCGCGAATATTTTGATTTTCATATTCCTGTTGGTGTTGCTCTGCTGCGCGTTTTTGAGTTTGAAACGGAAAAACGCCCCCGAACTCGCCGAAAAAGAGGATTCGAAACCGCCTGCGAAGGCCTATTCGCTGATGCTGCTGGTGTTTGCGGTGCTTGCGCTAAACGACGTGATCGCCCCTGCGGTCATCAAGAGTATTCATGAAAAGCTCGGTATCGGGTTTGAGCCGTACTATTTTGCTGGCATTGTTTTGGGGATCTTGATTATCGTGGTCTTTCAGATCATGCTGAAAAACGATCTTTATTATCTGCTGAATCTGTCTTTCGCCTGTGCCGCGCTGGGTTTTGTCTCGAGCGCGCTGTGCATTTCGAATAAAACATATGCGTTCGCGTCGTTCGTGTTTTTCGGGCTCTCGTATGCACTCGGGTTTGTGAATATCTATTATCTCGCGGGGTTCATGGCGAAAAAGTTTCGCAGCATCGTGTTTTACAGGGCCGGAATCGCGCTCTCCTCAGTGTTTTATCTATCCGCGATTTTGATTTCACAGCTGTTTGAGCGGCTGCACGGGGGTTCTTTTGAAGACCTGATCGCTTTTTCCGCGTTTTCCTCGGTTTTGATTTTGATTTTGTTTTTGCTCTCGACGCCGTTTTTCTTGAAAAACCTGAGCTCCCGAGAGTGGATGGACGATACATACCGAATCGACATCACGCATGAGACCCGCCTTGCCGCGAAGCTGAAAGACTATAACCTCTCTCCTCGCGAGATCGAGACCTGCGAAAAGCTGCTGGAGGGACTCACTTTAAGGCAAATCGGCGCGATGATGGGCATTTCGTTTTCGACCGTCAACACCTACTGCACCAGCATTTATAAAAAGCTGAACATCAACAGCCGGACGGAACTGCTCGTCATGTTTCGGGAATATCAAAATGCCGAAAAGTAAATAATGGCGTCATAAAGCCGTTTTTGCCCCTATCATTACTATTAATGATGGGGGTATTTCAATAGTTTTAGCGAATTGATTTTTGCTTCGTTATCGCTATGATGAAATCGATACCGCGCGGGGGGAGTGAAACCCCAACGCCGGGGATTTAAACAAATCGGAGGAAAAATAAACAAATGAACAAATCAATGCAAAAAATCGCTCTTGTCACCTTGATTTTGATGCTGACGGCAGCTCTTCTTTTATCGGGATGCGGATTGCTGAAGCCGAAAACGCAGGGCATTAAAACAAGCGAAGGCGAGATTGTCGTCGGTGAGAATGTGAAATGGCCGGATGCCGATATGCCGGGACTGACCAAACCGAACGCGACCGTCGTCACGGTGATCAGGGACAACGCTTCCGGAAGCTGCTCGGTGGCCTTTTCCGAAATGACCGCCGAAACGGCGACCCAATATATCGCCTCTCTGAAACAGCAGGGTTATGCGCCGGTCCTGGACATGACCGATACGGACGGATATCTTTTCTCGGGTGCCAAGTCCGACGGTGAAAACGTCACGTTCACTTACACCAATTCCACCAAAGAGGGAACCATCACCTATACACCCGCTCAGGGCGGCGTTTCGGGAGTGACGGGGACATCTGAATTGACTGATGCCTCCGAAGCACAGGGGCCGGTCGATATGACGGACGTATCCCCGTGGCCGAACAACTTCCTTGCCGGCGTACCGGAGCTGAAAGGCAAGATCACGAATGTCTCGAATCAGAACAACCAGAATGTGACGGTCGAACTCTCCTATGTGGAAAAAGCCGATTTTGAAGCCTATGTCAGCACGCTCAAGAAAAACGGCTACACCGTCGATGCCGACGAGAGCAAAGATTCGTACACCTATGATTTCAGGGCCTACAACGAAAACGGCGACTACGTGAACGCCTATCTGTATTTTGAGAGCAAAACCGCGACGGTTTATATGGAAAAGGCCGTCAAGGATTAAATAACCACACCACTACCTTTCAGATTTGAGCCGCAGGGCCCTCCGAATCACCAACGGAGGGCCCTGCGGCTTTATTGGCTGTTTTATACGGTGCCCTGATGCCGAAAGTTCGGAAACAAATCGAGCCATTCCTCCGCGGTCATCCCGTATACATCAGCCGACTGCCCGGCGTCGGCCTTCGTCGGGTCGCTGCCCGCGGCGCCGCTGCTCTGTTCGTCAAGCTGTTTCGCAAGCTGCTGCGCATATTTTTGCAGCAGCGCCAGCGCCGCGATATCGCCGTTTTGCTGTGCCTCGGAGATGGCGATGCCGAGCTCCCTGACCGCGGTGTCATAGCCGCTTGAATTGGCGTTCAGGGCGTTTTGGTATTCGTTTGTCAGGCCGGCCTGACCGGTCTCCTGCCAGCCGCTGCCGGCAAGGCCTGCCGAACGGATGTTCTGACTGAGTTTGCCCGTCGGGTTATACCCCCGCAGGAAGGTCAGACCGGCCTCGCGGTTTGCGTCGGTTCGGGCTTTGCCGGCTTGTTCTTTTTGCCGGTTCAGACGATCGATCGCCTGCTGTGTCTTGAGCCGCTGCGCTTCGGCCGCGGTGCCGTATTTTTCATAAAGCGCGGTACGGCGCCTGCTCTCTTCCGGATCTTCTGCCGTCGGATACGGATTGTTCGCCGCGCCCGGCGGCAGCAGATATTCGTTATTCAAAATTGCCATTTTCGTTCCCCTCACTTTGCTTTCGGTTTTGCCGGCAGCGCCCGGACCCCTGCCATCACATGGTCGAGGTATCCGTTGCCGCAGAGTTCGTCGTGATAGATTTTGTGCATGTCGATCAGGTCTTCGAGGTCCTCTTCGGAGACCTCCCCCGCGGCGGCGTATTTCCGGCCGAGATATTTGATCTTGTCATATAACAGCTGGCGGACGCCCGCGCGCACACCGTCTTTTTTTGCCCTTTGGTCGCGGACCAGCGCGAACACGCCGCTGATCAGAGCCGACAGCGCGCCGCTCCCGAGGATCGCCGCGAAAATCTCCATGCGAAAACCCCCTTAAAAGTTCGCCTTGTCCGTGGGATTATTCAGCAGCCCGAACACCGTGAACGCCTCGAGCGCCGCCGCAACGATGCCCGAGATCGCCGCGCTCCATTCGGGGCCGATGACGCCGGTCAGCACGAGAATCGAAAGAATCTGCGCCGCCAGAGACGACCAAAAAACCGGGGATTTCAATCTGTTTTGTTTCATATTATTTTCTCCTTAATATATTTGTGGGGAGAAGGTCATCGGACTCGGTCCGACTGACCTTTCCGTGCGAACCGGAGTCCCCATGGGCTTTGATTCGCGAAAATGCTTCGGTTTGATCATATGATTGCATGAATATGGTTTGACAAAGTCAATCAACCATCGGCGTGCGAAATTCGCAAGCATCGGATGCGATCCGACGGAAGGGTCAAGACCTTTCCTACAGGGATGCGGCTCCGCCCTCAAACCACAATCATCGCTTTTTCCACAAAGGCGATTTTCGCGGTTCTGCGAGTTGGGTAAATCACCGCAGACATTTTTCCGACGTCGCCGAGATACGTGATCTCGTCTTTTTTAAAGATTTTGCCGATCTTCTGTTTTTTGTTCATTGTCGCGTATGCCGGGCTGTCGATTTTCACCCGCGCCGTCCGGTACGGGATCTCGTTGACCGCTTCTTCGGCTTGATAGTCGATATAAACGCACTCGCACCATTTTTCCCAGGCCCGGTCGGTGAGCTTCGTCCTGACGACGCCGTTTCCGAATTCTCCTTTGGTGCACTCGATCACTTGTCCGTTCCCGACGTAGACGCCGCAATGGCCTTTCTTCGAGACGATCAGCCCGGGCC
>DAOPZJ010000009.1:0-20441 GCA_035353335.1 Oscillospiraceae bacterium
GTGCTTCCGAGGTTATAAAGCAGCATGATCAGCGTGACCCAGAGCAGCTGGTCGTTGTGGAAAATGACGTGAAACATCTTTTTTAACCCGACTTTTTCTTCTTTTTCGGGTTTTGCGTCGCTGGTCTTTTTCACGAGCAGGCAGACGATGATCTGGCTGATGACCAAAGTAACAGCTATGAAAATCACAACGGCGGTATAACCCGAAATCGAGCTGCCGCCGATGGCATTTTCGCCGTTCGTGAAAATCGGAATCAATCCGGTAGCCGCAATCGCACCGATCCCGGCAAAGAGATTTGCCATCGAAGTCACGCTGTCGCGGCTTTTCGGCTCGCTCGTCAGCGAAGGCAGCATCGACCAGTAGGCAATGTCGTTCATCGTCCAGGTGATATCCCAGAGTAAATATAAAACCGCAAACAGCCAGACAAACGCCCAACCCTCAACCCGGTTCGTGAACATTGCGATTAAAACGCCCGCGTTTGTGACCGCTCCGATTAAAATCCAGGGTTTGAATTTTCCGAATTTAGTGCGCGTATTCTCGACGATGCCGCCCATGATGGGGTCGTTCAAGGCGTCCCAGACCCGGAAGATCGCAAGGATGATGCCGAGCGTTGCGAATTGTTCCGGCGTGACCGCGCGTGTGAATAAGACATAGGTCAGAACATAGGTCGCAAAAAGCGTGTAGGCAGCATCACGGCCAAATCCCGGCAAGGTATATGCCCACTTGTTGCGCTTGAAAACGGTTGCTTCGGATAGCGGTGTTTTCATCATCATGACCATCCTTATGTATTAAATTTGACTGCTTTTCATCCACAGATGTTAATTAGATTCTATCATAAAAACTGCCAAAAAACAACACGGACTTGCGGGAAAGGTCAAAAAGAGATATAATGTCTTTCGCTGCTTCTGCGGCTTAAGGCAGGATCAAAACAGGATGACTGAATTTCACGGTAAAGATTACATACGCGGATTCAAAGACGGATTGCCCATTGGGCTGGGATATATTTCGGTCTCTTTTTCGTTCGGCATGATGGCTGTGAACATGGGCATCCCGTGGTGGATTGCGGTATTAATCTCGATGACGACGGTCACATCGGCGGGGCAGTTTGCCGGAATCGGGCTGATCGTGAACGGTGCGCCGATCATTGAACTGGTGTTGTCGCAAATCGTCATCAACTTGCGCTATTCGCTGATGTCAGCTTCACTTTCGCAAAAACTTGATAAGAGCATGACCGCGCTGCGGCGGTTGATCGTCTCGTTTTTTGTCACCGATGAGGTCTACGGGGTCGCCAGCGAAAAAATGGGCGAACTCGGAAATGTCTATTTATACGGCCTCGGCACCGCGCCGGTCATCGGCTGGACACTCGGAACCCTGCTCGGTGCGCTGGCGGGTGGAATCATGCCCGACATGCTGCGTTCGGCGCTTTCGATTGCACTTTATGCGATGTTCATCGCCATCATTCTTCCCCCTGCGAAAAAACATCGGCCGGCATTCGCTGTGATTGCGATGTCGGTCGGACTGAGCTGTTTGTTCCGGTTTATGCCGTTTTTAAAAGATTTATCATCAGGTTTTGTAATCATTGTCTGCGCGGTCGTCGCGTCGGTTTTCGGGGCACTCTGCTTTCCTGTCAAGGATGAGGAGGGCAAATAAGGAATGAACATCGGAAAGATACTTTTCTATATCTTTGTCATGTCGGGTGTGACCTATCTGATCCGCATGCTGCCGCTGACGTTAATCCGACGCAAAATCGAAAACCGTTTTGTAATTTCGTTTATGTATTATATGCCCTTCGCCGTGCTCTCGGCGATGGTCATTCCGGATATCTTTTACTGCACAGACATGGTGCTTTCAGCTTTGATCGGGCTTGCCGTCGCGGTCACGTTGGCGCTGTTTGAAAAGAAATTGCTGACCGTTGCGGTATATGCCTGTGCGGCGGTATTTGTAACGGAGTTAGCTTTCAAGCTGCTCGCGGCGCATTAAATGATCGGCAGGCAGCCTTCGTTTCGGCAATCGGCTTTTTAAAAATCCCATCCCTGCCAAGGGGCAAGGGTGGGATTTATAGATCGTTTAGTTAGGCTTTCCTTATTGCTGATTGGCGTTCGCGGCGTTGACACTCGGGGGCGTGATGCTCGCGGCGAGATTCTGCCCGAACCGCTTAATCTTTTGTGTGGTCGTTTTTTCAAGCGCGGCAGTCAAAATTTCCACGACTTTGATGTGTTTATATGAGGGAATCTTTGCATTGACGTCGCGGATCACTTTTTGAACCGCCGCTTGAATCTCTTCCGCTTTCGGCAGCCGTCCGAGTGTTTCTTTGATAAAGTCGAGATTCGGGAAGATTTTTGCCTTGACGCAGATATCACCGTTTTGCATATCCGCAAGCACAATGACTTCGCTGATTTCCGGCAGCTGTGCAATGCGCGTTTCAAGTTCCTCCGGGTAAATGTTTTTCCCGTTTGCGGTCACAATCACATTTTTCCTGCGTCCTTTGATATAAAGAGCACCTTCGTCGTCAATACAGCCCAAATCGCCGGTGCAAAACCACCCGTCGCGGAAAACCTTTTCGGTCGCTTTTTCATCTCGGTAATAACCGAGCATAATATTGTCGCCTTTGGCGAGAATTTCCCCGATCCCATCCTCGTTCGGCTGGTCAATCTTGAGCATAACACCCGGCATCGATCTGCCTGTGGAAGCAGTGTTCAGATAGAAATCGGTATTGCCCGCAAGCAGGGGAGCACATTCGGTCAATCCGTAGCCCTGCAGGGTGCGTATGCCGAGTGCTGCAAAATCTTCGACAAGCGAGGTGTCAAGATCGGCCGCGCCCACAATAAACAAGCGAATTTTTCCGCCGAGCGATTTGCGCACCTTGGCGCATATGAGCTTGCGGATCAAAACAGGAACACCGGAGAGCGCCTGCGATAATGTCTGCGTCTCAAAGAGCGGCTTGTATTTATCGGGGCTTCCGGCTGCTACGGATTTTCGGATTTGCTTGTTCAATGCTTTTAGCAAAGCAGGAACGACCACCAAGACCGACGGGTGGTATTCCGTAAAGTTTTTCGGGATCTGTCTCAATCCGTCGCAATAGGTGATGCAGGAACCCCGTGACAAAAGCAGAAGGCAGTTCAGTGTGCATTCGTATGTATGGTGAAGCGGCAGAATCGACATCGTGGTGTCGGTCGGGTTGATTTTTACGGCGCTGACTGTGGAGTGAATGTTCGAGCAGATGTTGTATTGCGACAAACATACGCCTTTTGCGTTTCCGGTCGTTCCGGAGGTGAAGATTAAAACTCGCATTTCATCTTTAGTAATCGGAATCGAATCTACTTCGGCAGTCTGTAAATTAAACGGTATGACCGGCTCCGACATACGCATGACCTCGGTGAAATCGAAACAGCGAATATCGTCCGCAATCAGCGGCTTTAAATTTTTCAGATAATCGCCATCTCCGCAGATGGCACAGCACTCGGCAGAAACCATAAAATCGCGGACGTCTTCGGCGCAGAGCTCTTTATCTAACGGCACGACAACGCCGACGACAGCCGCGCACAGATACGAAAGCACCCACTCAAAGCTGTTTTTTCCGATGACAGCAATGCGTTTGCCTTTCAATTTCAAATCAATCAGCTTTTGGCTCAATGTATAAAATCTGTTTTTTAATTCCGCATAGTTGATTTTTGAATAGCGGTCGTCGCTGCTTTTAATGATAAATGCCGGTTTATTTGCGAATTTATCAGCGCTGTGATTGATGATTTCTCTGAAGTCAGAAAATTTCTTTTCATTGTATAAACTTGTTTTCATGGGTACTTCCTTTATTTTATTACTATAATAATTAACGAAAATCCAGAATTACTTTTTTCTTTTCTTTGGCAAAATCTCCCTTTAAAAAAGAACTTTCCCATGCTTCTACTATAACAACATATCATGGTAATTGCAACAAACAATATTTGTAATTGAAAGCCATATAGGATTATTTTAAAAGAGAATAAAAATCGCAGCCGCTACGTTTTACTTACAGCGGCTGTAAGACAAATATTCATATGCTTATTGCTGTGGCTTCTCGGATGAGGGTTTCTCCGGAACTGCGGATTCCGCTTTCGGTGGTGTTTCTTCGGATATGATGTCGCCGTTGTCGTCAAGTCCTCTTCCGGCGAGCTTGCGTGCGATAAAATGTTCCGCCGGCTCAGCGAGAAGGGCGAAAATCGGAATGCCCAGAATCAGACCCGCAATCCCGAATAACCGCCCGCACAGCACAATCGAGACCAACACCCAGATCGGGCGCAAGCCGGTGTAATCGCCGAACAATAACGGTTTTAACAGATTTCCGTCGAGCGCCTGCATCACAATCGTCCAGATCAGAAACCATAATGCGCCGAGCGGGTTAACCAAAACGATAATCAAAAGGCAGGGTACCGCGCCGATGATCGGACCGAAGTTCGGGATAAAGTTTGTCACCATAACAATCACCGATAGCAGAACCGGGTAGGGCAGTCCGAGGATGATCATAAATAAAAAGTTCGCAACGCCGACAATCAGCGAATCGATGATGTTCCCGACTAAGAAGTCGGTTAGAATCTTGTCCATACGGTGTGCGGTATTATGAAAGCCCGGCCAGGACTCCCGCCTGATGAACGCTCCGGAGACGCGTTTGATAATGCGGCGCACGCGTTGTTTGTCTAGCAGAATATAGATCGACAAGATCAACGACAAGAAAAAATTGAATACGCTGCTTCCGACTTTAAAAGAGGTGTCCGCGATCTGACCGATGTTGTCGCTGACCCAGGTGACCGCTGTTTTCATCAACCCGCTGAAACTGCCCATAAACTCGTCGACGTTGAAATCGATGAAGCTGAACCGCGCCTCAAAATTGATCAATGTAGTTCGCAGGGTGTTGAAATAACTCTCGAGGTTATTAAATAACATCATTACCGAATCCGCAAGCTGAGGAACCAAAAGCACAATGAACAAAACTAAAATCGCAAGAGCGGCGATATATGTGATGATCACACTGAGTGTGTTTGCTGTTTTACGGCGCTTCATCTTTCCGAAAACCTTATTTTCAAAGAATTTGACCGCCGGATTGAGGATATAAGCAAAAGTCGCACCCCAAATAAACGGCGAAAACACATTCAAAACGCCGCCGAAAAAAGTTCCGACGCTCTTGATATTGCTCAGCAGCAGATAAAACACAATTCCGCAGAAAGTGACTATCAATCCGTCGATGACTTTTGGAGTTTTAAAATAGGAAAAAAATTTTTTCATTTATAATTTTTACACCTCACGCTGAATGACCGAAATAAGCATATCATTGACAGAAGCCTGCTGTCAATATACGGTTGTCTTTTCGTTCCGATAATGGTATATTTAACGCGAGGTGAGTGAAATGTTTTTATATCATATTGAGCTGACAGTGTCGAGGACCGTCTCCGAACCGCAGACCGCGGGGAATGTCCAACCACAGGGCTGGGTGATTCTCGTTGTGCTGCTTATCGCAACGGTTATTTGGTTTTTTACCCGAAATAAAAGAAGTTGACCGTACGGATCAATTGTAATGGCCTGCTGTAAAACCAAATTTAAAGCGTAAAGCTTAATGTTAAGTGACAGATCGGTAACAAATAGAGTGTAAGCGTTGCTGCCGCAACATTTTGAAGAAATTCTCTTGCGCGAATTTCTTCCCGCAAAAATAAAGAGCGCCTCAGTGAGGCGCCCTTTAATATTTCAAATATTCAATTAAGCCGGGGTGGAATTATGGCGCCGTTAGCTGACGCATCATCGAAAATTCGCGGCGTTTCAAGCCCTTGGATGTCAGTCGGTGCTAAATTCCGATCACCTTAACTACATTCAAAACACGAACCACTCCCTTGCATTGTACTTTCGCTTAATTGTCCGGGGGAGTATCCTCCACGGCAACTGTTTTTGTTCTCAAGCAAATTCTCATAAGTCCTCATTCCTTTCATCGGAGATGCAATTTGCTGTCGAGTCACAGTTTACCGTCCGCGTGTCGACTCGCGCGGACCGTCTTACTTCATCGGACTCACCCCTTTCTGATTAGGACTGTCATCGTCCTCTTTACTACGGCTTTAGTATACCACGGAACTTTTAGAATGTCAACACATTTTACAAAAATTATTGAAAATTATTATAAATATTGTTGAATAACACGAAAAAACCGCATGGTTGAGCCAATTTAGGGTGACAAATATCTATATTTAAATGAAAAAACAGCGCTGAAGTGTAACCGATTATTGTAATTTGGAAGGTTCGAAAAGATAAAGAACAAGAGGCAGCCGGTTATAAAAATTGTTGAGGAAAAACGAAAAGCGCCGTAGCGGCGCTTTTATACATCGGTATTCTCCACTGCTTAACAGGACGGCCGGGTCACTCCGTTCAGCTTGTCGCGCAGATTTTTTATCTGCACGGCGACGGCTTCAGGGGCGGGGCCGCCGTAACTTCTGCGCTTGCTCACGCAGGT
Organism: Oscillospiraceae bacterium; assembly: GCA_035353335.1. Classification (NCBI taxonomy): domain Bacteria; kingdom Bacillati; phylum Bacillota; class Clostridia; order Eubacteriales; family Oscillospiraceae; species Oscillospiraceae bacterium. Next base: position 6,467 of record DAOPZJ010000009.1, read on the forward strand.
GTCGAGTTTGATCGCCTCGAAAACGTCTTTATCGAATGCCGATGAAAAGGTCTTGTATTCGTCTAGTGAAAGGTCTTCCAGCCGCTTGCCGGTTTTGACGCAGTGCTTGACCAGTTCGCCCGTGACATGGTAGGCGTCGCGGAAGGGCAGGCCCTTTCCGACCAGATAATCCGCGCAGTCGGTGGCATTGATAAAACCGTCGGCAGCCGCTTTGCGCATGTTATCGGCGTTGACTTTGGCTGTTGAAAACATCGGCGTGAACGCGGTTAGGCAGGCGATAGCCGTATCGGCGGCGTCGAAAATCGCCTCTTTGTCCTCCTGCATGTCCTTGTTGTAGGCCATCGGCAGCCCTTTCATCACAGTGAGCAGCGCGGTCAGATCGCCGTAAACCCGTCCGGTCTTGCCGCGGCAGAGTTCCGCGATGTCGGGGTTTTTCTTTTGCGGCATAATCGACGAGCCGGTACACCAGGCGTCGTCGAGCGTCAAAAAGCCGTAAGCAACGCCCGACCAAAGGATAATCTCCTCGCAAAAACGCGACAAGTGAGTCATGATTACCGAGAGGCAGAAACAAAACTCCAGCGCGAAATCGCGATCGGAGACCCCGTCCATCGAGTTTTCGCAGACCGCCGGAAGTCCGAGCAGTTCGGCCTCGTAAAAGCGGTCGGTAAAATAAGTCGTCCCGGCCAGCGCGCAGCTCCCGATCGGAGAGACGCAGGTGCGCTTGCGGCAGTCAGTCAACCGATCAATGTCGCGCAAAAACGCCTGTGCATAAGCGAGAACATGGTGCGCAAAAGTCACCGGCTGCGCGGGCTGCAGATGGGTATATCCCGGCATGACGGTATTACTGTTTTCCTCAGCCTTGTCGGCAATCGCCGTGACCAGTGTTTTTAAAAGGTCGGTGATCTCGTCGATTGCTTCCCGCTGCCAAAGCCGCAAATCGAGCGCAACCTGATCGTTGCGGCTTCTCGCGGTGTGCAGATATTTTCCCGCGTCGCCGATGCGCTCGGTCAGCACCTGCTCGACGAACATATGGGTATCCTCGGCCTTGGGATCGATTTCGAGAACTCCGCTTGCAAGATCGCTTTTGATTCCGTACAGCCCTTCGACGATTTTATCGCAGATATTCGACGGAATGATGGCGCGCGCCGAAAGCATTTTCGCGTGGGCGATGCTGCCCTCGATATCGACTTTCCAAAAACGTTTGTCAAAGCTGATAGAAGCGTTAAAGCCCTCGGCGATGTTGTTTTCGTCGCTTTCAAATCTTGCGCCCCAGAGTTTCATAAAAAAACCGTCCCTTTCGGATAAAAAGATTACAATGTCTTGATAAACGCCTCGATGCGCCCGAGCGCCGTGGCGAGATGATTGATCGAATAAGAACACGAGATACGCGCAAAGCCTCTGCCGCTTTCGCCGAATGCTTCACCGGGGACGATTGCGACATGCTGCTGCTTTAACAGCTGTTCGCAGAACTCTTCTCCGGTTAGGCCGAATGCATCGATTTTAGGGAAGACATAAAACGCACCTTCCGGTTCAAAGCAGGGAAATCCCATCGAACGCAGCGTGCCGACCACGAGGCGGCGGCGCATATCGTATTGACCGCGCATTTCCTCAATGTCGGAGTCGCCGTGGCGCAGAGCCTCGATGGCCGCGTGCTGGGCGGTCGTCGGTGCGCACATGATGGCGAACTGGTGCAGTTTTGCAAGCTGAACGGCGACTTCTTTCGGAGCTGCGGTATATCCGAGCCGCCAGCCGGTCATCGCGTAGGCCTTAGAAAAGCCGTTGACAATGACCGTACGCTCCCGCATCCCGGGCAGCGAGGCAAAGCTGACATGATGATGTCCATAAGTCAGTTCACCGTAAATCTCATCCGAGAGTACGATGATATTGGTATTTTTAAGTACCTTGGAGATTTTTAAAAGCTCGTCTTCGGTCATAATCGCACCCGTGGGGTTGTTGGGGAAGGGCAGAATCAATACTTTTGATTTGGGTGTGATCGCCGCTTTGAGGGTCTCGGCGGAGAGTTTGAAATTGTTTTCCATTCCGCAGGGCAACGGAACCACTTTTGCGCCGCACATTCTGGAAAGCGGCTCATAACAAACAAAACACGGCTCGGGCAGTAACACTTCGTCACCCAGATTGACAAAAGCGCGCAGGGTGATGTCGATGGCTTCGGAGCCGCCGACCGTCACGACGATTTCAGAATCGGCATCGTATTCAAGGTTAAAACGGCGGTTTAAATACTTGGAAATCTCAACGCGCAACTCGGTCATACCTTTGTTGGCGGTGTATTTGGTCTTGCCCTGCTGTAAAGAATCGATTCCGACCTGCCGAATATGCCACGGAGTCTGAAAGTCGGGTTCACCGACGCCCAGTGAGATTACGTCGTCCATGGCCTCGGCAAGGTCAAAAAACTTTCGGATACCCGAAGGTTTCAGCGATTGTACCGTCGGGCTGAGCAACGATTTATAATCGATCACAGAATGACCTCTCGTTTCTCATCCGAACCGCCGTTTTCGAGGAAACATACGCCACCCTCTTTATAACGTTCCAGTACAAACGTGGTGTCGGTCGAGGTCACGGAACCGAGCGGAGAGAGACGCGCCGAGACAAAATGCGCCACCTCGCGCAAATTTTTCGCCGACATGGTCAGCGACATATCATAGCTGCCGGAGACCAGATAGACGCTGTCCACTTCGGGCATGGTCATAATTTGGCGGGCGACCGCTTCAAAACCCTGTTCGGGCTGCGGAGTGACTTTGATGCGGATGAACGCCTGAATGGATTCTCTTCCGGCCTTTTCCCAATTGATCACCGCTCGATAACCGCAGATCACGCCCTTGGCGGTGTATTCGTCAATCTTTTTCGCGACGGCTTCTTCGGTTTCGCCGGTCAGCAGCGCCAATTGCGCCACCGAAAGACGCGCGTTTTGTTCGAGCAGGGAAAGGATGTTCATTCCGTTTGCCATGTCAGTCAACTCCTGTCTGTTATTCAGTCGAACCGCACTTTGCGCGGTTCGCGTTTATGATATACGACGAAGGACTCAAATCCGAGGGATTTTGCCAGTTCGGCCCCGACGCGGGCATTATCGGCGTATGCGGCTCTGTGATCGTCAGTTCCGATGGTGATCATCTCACCGCCAAGGTCTTTGTAGGCGGCCAAGATCGTCTTGGTCGGCATCGGCTCATGACCTCCGGTCGTCGAGGAGAGGTTGATTTCAAGCGCCTTTTTTTCCTTGATTACCAGTTTTAGAACGTCTCTGATCGCATCGGACCACCGGGTATCGTCCACATTGACGCCCTGCCGGTACATCCGCCGAAACGGGTAGGTCATGTGCGCCAAAATGTCGAAATCACCCCAGGCAATCACATCGCAAAGTAAGTTAAAATATCCGTCCACCAACGGCAGATTTTTGCCGTCGGAAAAGTCCACAAAATAAAAATCCTCTTTATGGGGAAACTCGTGCTGACTTGCCAAAACCACGTCGAATGGAAAGCGGGAGATCAAAGCGGATGCCATTTCGGGGCAAAAGATGGGTTGTCCGATCTCAACTCCGAAAGCAATGTTAATTTCTTCTACACTGCGTTTTTGGATCTCCAGTTTTTTTTGAAGTTCAGAAAACCGCTCCGTGAACTTTTCGAGCCGGCTGAGTTCGGAGTCGTCAGTGTTGAAATCGGCGTGGTCGGTTACTGCCATATACTCGATTCCGGCAGTTCTGCGGCTTTCAATCAGAGTTTCGAGCAGGCATTCGGAGTCAAAAGAAAAATTCGTGTGCGTGTGGTAATCCTGCAGGGGCATAAACTACAAATACCTCCGATCTTAGAACAACCCCATTTTAACATAAATTTCCCCTAATTACAACCGGAGAAGCAGAACAACCCGATTTGCCAAACAGTTGCCGATTAAACGGCTTTATGTTATGATAACTAAAGAATCTCGCCGTAAGAGGAGACACCGCAATGAATGACATCCGCGGCAGCATTTATAAAACCGACGCCGAAAAAGCACGGCTTGATGAACTTTTTCAAAAATGGCGTGACTTCTGTTTTGACTATTCGAAAGCCGAGCCGAAACTGATCATGCACGCACCGCTCAAACGGAAATACACCATCGGGGAGTGCATGCGCAACCCGGCTGCGGCGATGGAGACCCAGATCGAAAATTTCCGGTTCCATCAGGCGGTCGGAGACGACGCCTATCCGGCTCTGCGCGCCGAATTCGGCACCGTTCCGATTGCGGAGGCGTTCGGCTGTAAAATCTACCGGCGTGAAGACGAATTGCCCTGCACCCAAAGTACCATCGTCAACAGTGCTGAAGAAATTGACGCTTTGAAAATTCCCGACGAAAAAAGCGGAAGTTTCCCGGACATCGATCTGCAATATGAGTTTTTCCTCGAAAATCTGCCCTACGGCGTCGGTTTTATGCTGCCCGACCTGCAAGGGCCGTTCAACAACACCCACCTGCTGCGCGGCAACGACATCTTCACCGATTTTTACGATGAACCCGAATCCGTTGAAAAATTACTAAATATAGTCACGCAATATCAAATCAAAATGACCCGTCACTATCATAAACTCTGCGGTATCGGCAAGGGCTTTTTATACGACTGGAGCGGTATCTGGCGCGGCAACCTGCGTATCTGCAACTGCACGCTGCACAACGTCTCGACCGAGTTTTATGAGACCTACATTAAAAAATATGACCGCATGCTGCTCGACACGTTTTCCGAGGGACGCATTCACTATTGCGGCACCCACGACAACGGGCAGATGGCGTCATTTTTTTCAATCCCGAACCTCTACGGCGTCGATTTTGACGGCGCGCATCACAACATTTTGGAACTAGCACCGCGCACCCCCGAGCGGGTGGCATTGCTGCCGTACATGAACCCCGAGCGGATCGCCCCTATTTTGGCGGGAAAAGTCCCCGAAAAGCGCAATATCATCTATGAGATCTACACTTCCTCCTTCGAAGAGGCCAAAACCGTCTGCACGGCGATGAAGTCCGTTTTGGGTGTAAGTAATTGAACAAACTCCTGCTCAAAAAGATTAGATTATGAGGTAAAAAGCAATTATCTGAATCAAAGCGATTCACTGATGAAATACCATCCCGATTGGACGAGAGGTTATATGAAAAGAAATCCGCTCGTTGGGAATGGAAGTTAAAATGGCCGAAGGCGCTGTAAAAAGGGTAATATCAGGTTCTGGTTCGTTGTGAGAAAAGTGCTAAGTTTTATGGATTTCCCTTAAAAACTTTACGTCTGATCAATTTTAAAGCTGTTTCTATCTGTTTTCCCCGATTCTGCTTATATTGTGTCTGCTTAGTTGATCAACAAACGTTATTTTTATGAATTTCCTGGCGGTTTTTGGCCTTTCGGATATTTTTATTACCTGAAATTAGCGTATTGCGCCAAAAATAAAATCGACATATTGCATTTCGGACGGGCATAAGGTATAATAACAACAATCACCGTAACTGATGTCTCCGGGAGGTGTGACGCATGAATGAAAACAATATGGCTCCCCAGACCCCGTCCGAGCCGACAAAACCCTTTTTAATCCCCGGCGACAGGGACGGCGAGATGAAGCAGATTCTGACCGCTGTTTTTGATGCGATGGCTGAAAAGGGATACAACCCGATCAATCAGATTGTGGGCTATATTCTCTCTGAAGATCCGACATATATCACGACTTATAAAAACGCCCGCTCTTTGATTCGTAAGATCGACCGGGATGAACTGATGACGGCATTGATCAAATCCTATCTTGCCGATTGAGACAACAGATAACACGCAGCGATACGGCAGGCCTTTTCGGCTTGCCTTTCTCTTTGTAAAGGCAATCGAGATTTTATAAATATAAAGGAGAATAAACTATGGGCGGAATCATTTTCAACGAGGACTGCAATCACTTCATATATACCCGCTTTCGCAGTCATATCAAAGTCGGCTTGAAAGAGCTGCACGAATTCATTGATCAATATAAAGATACCGGCATCACCGACTTTTTCCTGAACGTCAACGCCAGCATCGCCTGGTTTCCTTGCAAAAGCCGCGATGATGCTTTCCGCAATTTTGAGCGCATCAAAAAAGCCGGCGGCAATCTCGACGGGGAGATTCCGCTGTCTAACGGCGGCTATGTCGAGGTACTTAGGAGCATCTATTATGACCAGGGTCTCGACATGTATCAAATCTGGATTGCCCGCCTGCGCGAAATTGGAATCAACCCCTGGATCTCCATCCGCACCAACGACATCCACAACACTGATGATGAAAACCACTTCTTGCACTCTGGCTTTTTCTGCAAAAACAAGGAGAAACGCCGCGGTCTGCACCACAGTATGGGCGCCTGCGACTATTACGACAACGCCCTCGATTTCTGCTATTCCGAAGTCAGGGAGCATCTGTTCTCGCTCGTGGCGGAAGTGTTGGAAAAATTCGATTTGTATGGTCTTGAACTCGACTGGATGCGCGAGATCTATTCGCTGCGCATCGGCTGCGAGGAACAGGGCGCAAAACTGATTACCGAACTGATGGAGCGCATCCGGCGCGAAGCCGATAAAGCGGAACAAAAATGGGGCCATCAGATCCAAATCGCAGTTCGTCTGCCTGCGAGTCCGCTGTTGTGCTTACGTCTCGGCTTTGACTTTTTTGATTGGATCGACAAGGGTCTGGTCCACTTAATCACGGTCACACCGCGCTGGGCGACTTCGGACAACGATATGCCCATCGACTTGTGGAAAAAGATGCTTTCCGGGAAACAAGTCAAGCTTGCGGCTGGACAGGAAACGCTTATTGACCCGATGTTTACCGAGCCGAAAAAAGTGTTTTTGTATAACAGCATCGAAACCGCGCGCGGCACCGCTGCGGCTAACCTTGCGATGGGCGCCGACGCCGTATATTTGTTCAACTATATGGACGACCCCTCGGGCGAACTTGCGCAGTACCACGGAGAGCAATATCGGCAAATGCTCAAAGAACTCGGCTCCGAAGAGGCGCTTATGGGAAAACCGCGCCGCCATGTCGTGACTTATTGCGACATCAAAGCACCCGGCGTTCCCCACAAAAACCCGCTCCCGCTCGAATGCGCGAAACGAGGCAGCGGTAATCCGGCTTTTGTCGGAAAGACCGAATACAAAACATTGCGTATCCCTGTCGGGAAAGTGTCTTCAAATGCGAAAATTCAACTCGTTTTGGGCGTTGACGAGGGCAGGGGACTCACCGAAGCGGATTTCGACGTTTTTCTCGATTCCGAAAAACTGAATTATGCAGGGAAGGCCACGTTGCCGAAACCTTATTACCCCGGGCTGGAATATCACGCTTTTGAAATTATCAACAAACCCGGAATGCCCGTTTCGCATATCGCCGAAATCGCCGCGATGCGGGAACCGTTTACAATCAAATGGGCTGAGATCGTAATAGATAATATTTGAATAAAAGGCACAAAATCGCCTTGAATGGAAAACATTTTTGTCGGTTTTGCCATATTTGTGGTTGACAAGAAGTATTTAAACATTATATAATAATTTTACCCTTATATGCTCATGCACGGAGTTGTCTGTGCATTTGCGTAAGGATAAATTTCTCCGGGAAGGGCTGATCCGATGAAGAAATTATTGGGTGAATTCAGAGAATTCGCAATCAAGGGCAATATGCTCGATTTGGCCATCGGTGTCGTCATCGGCGCCGCCTTCGGCAAAATCGTCTCCTCCCTTGTCGCCGACATCATCATGCCGCCGCTCGGATTGTTGCTGGGTGGGATGGATTTCTCAAAAATGAGCATCACGCTGGCCAAAGCGGTGGGCGAAACGCCTGCTGTGACGTTGAACTACGGGATGTTCATTCAGGCGATTTTGGATTTCCTCATCATCGCGTTGTGCTTGTTCTTCGTAGTAAAAGGCGTCAACAAAATGCGCAAAAAGCACGAACCGAAAGCACCTGATTCTCCGCCTCCGCCTTCCAAAGAGGAGCTATTGCTCACTGATATCCGCGACCTGCTCAAAGAACAGAGCAAGCAGCCGAAAAAATGAGGCGCATTTTCCTTGCGGCAATGATTGGCACACTTTTCTTTACCGGATGTGCCGCAGGTGAAACCGCTTATTCACAGCCGGGAAGTGTTGAAATTCTTCCGGCTTCCGTTTTTTCACAGCCGGAATCGAATTCTACGAAAGCATCTTCAGAGCCGGAGATTCAAAGCCAAAAGCTCGAAAGCGTCCGAACAGAATCCCAAAGCGTCTCATCCGCTGCTTCATCCTCCGTCTGTCTGACGGTTTCCTCGGACAGGATTCGACCGGGAGAGTTTTTGATTGTCCGGGTGGAAAACAGCGAGGAAAACGCCTTGTGGGCGCGTTTCAGCAAAGTGACTACAAAAATCTTTCCGCTGATTAAAGAAGATGGGTATTTTATCGGATTCGTGCCGCTTTCCAGCACAACCTCCAAAACCGGAAAAGTTCAGATTCTCCGTTCCGAAAGCGGCGAATACCGAATAGTCGCCGAAAAAACGATTACTTTTGTTGAAAAAGCTTTTGAAAGACAAGATCTAACGGTGGTCTCTGGCTCATCCACAGCGAATGCGGGAAGCAGCGATAATCTGTCTGATGACAAAAAAGTCATCGAAAAAGCGACTGAGACCTCTGTGCGGGAATTGTTGTTTTCCGGAGAGTTCGTCATGCCGGTTGAGGGCCGAATCTCTACTCAGTACGGAATGCGCCGTTACACAAACGGAGTATACAGTTCGGCGCATTCAGGATACGACATCGCGGCCGATGAAGGCGATCCGGTCATTGCCGCCGGAGCGGGGCGCATCGTATATTCGGGAAATTTAAAATTTTACGGCAATACCGTCATCATTGCTCACGGTTTCAACATATTCAGCTATTATAATCATTTATCGGTTATTTCCGTCGAGACGGGGCAGACGGTCTCAACGGGTGAAAAAATCGGAGAAGTCGGCTCCACGGGATACGCCACCGGTCCTCATCTGCACTTCAATATTCAAGTGAACGGTGTAAACATCGATCCTGCGGTACTGATCGGTACCGATGACATATACACACAATTGGAAAGGATGATCAACCAATGAAAAACCCCTTGCTCTATCCCGCAAGCAAAGAACAAGTCGTATTTGACGTTGTCAGACGGGATAAGAACATTCAAAACCTCAGATTGGAGGCATTGGTCGAAAACATGTTCCTCGGCACCGGATTCACGCTGTCGATCGAACAGCTGTACGACCTGACGACGAACGATGCCGACACGATCGCATTCCGCAACGGCATGATCGCCGACCTCATCGCCAACCCGAAACTGGAAAAGGCGTTCTTTTTGATACCGTCTTCGCTGGCTTATTTGAAAGAATTTACCCGCAAGATGGAATACCGCGACAACGTCATCTGCCAGATTGCTTTGAAATATCGTCGTCTGTCGCTTTATGCCAATTTGATGAATGCGCTTCGTGAGGCGTTTGCCGATCCCGAAGTCAAGACCACATCCGAGGCGATCGAAGTACTGAAAAAAATGGTCAATGACTATTACGACAGCGACCAAATCGACCCGATGCTCCAAGATTTTTCAAAGGTTGACACATCTTGGCTCGATATCCGCGGTTTCGCCCTCGGCGCAAACCTGAAAAGCGGCCAGATCCTGCAGTCGATGACGATTGACGAATTCTCCCATGAATCTTACGACAAGAGCTCGATCTTCATCTATTGGAAAGACGAACCTATCAAAGGCGTATCGAATCTGAAGGCGATGCCGAATATCTCCAACCTCGGCTTGTTCCAGAACGAAGCGCTCAACATGATCCACGAATATTATAAAAATGCAGTCAAAGATATCAAGACCATCTGCGCGAAATATAAGCCGCAGGGTCTTCAGGAATTCCAGAATGTCGACGAAGCCTTCTCATTCTACGCAGGCGCTCTTAACCTGTTCCGGCGCTTGCGCGATCAGGGTTTCTCCATGTGTCAGCCCACGGTCGTCGACTCCGAAAAGTTCCTGCTTCATGCAACAGAGATGTACCCGATTCTGCTGGCGCTCGATCCCGACAACAATACGATTAAGAACGATATCGACTTGCCGGTCGAAGGAAAGTTTTATCTGCTGACCGGCGCGAACAGCTCCGGCAAGAGCACTTTTATGACCGCGACCGGTCAATTGATCTGGCTGTTCCAGCTGGGTTTCTATCTGCCGGCTGACGGAGTTAAAATCTCCCCGGTGCGCTCGATCTTCACGATTTTCTCCGGCGGTGAGACAGACAATTACGAAGACTCCCGAATGGGCGAAGAAGTCCGCCAGATTACCGAGATGCTCCCGAACGTCACTTCTAACTCAATCGTCATCATGAATGAGCCTCTGACATCCACCAGCCCGATGGAGGGTTCCCAGATCTGCGCAGACCTGATCAAGACCCTGCTCGACAACGGCGTCTCCGGAGTGGTTGCAACCCACTTCTACGAACTGTATGATTTCCTGCCTGCGATTGAAAAAGCCCATCCCGGAAAGACCGGAAGCTTAATCACGCTGACCAAACCGAATCCCGACAGCGATATCGCGATCCGTACATACAAGATTAAACCGGGCGCTCCTCAAAAGAAGAGCTATGCGCTTGAAGTTGCGGCTTCTCACGGTATTACGCTTCGCCAGATCATGCACAGATTTGAAGACAGAGAAATAAAACTTGAAATCGATAAGCCGACCATCATGGAACTGCATGAAGACGGCGACGTCGATATGAATTAAAGGGGGCACAACAAGATGTTTGACTTACTTTGGATGACAGAAGATCCTGTTGTAAACCGTGTGCCGAGCTTCGACGATCTGTTTATCGAAAACCTCGACCTCAACTTCCTCGTGGAAGCGATGTTCGAAGGCATGGAAAGCAAGATTAACGCGCTGCATCTGTGCAACCTGTTTGCACTCGATAAGAACATCGTCCGCGAGCGCCAGAATCTCATCAAGAGCCTGCAGCGGCACCCGGATCTGCTGGATTTATTCAAGGATCTGCTCAAGACCATCGCCGATTGGCAAGACTTCTTCTCGATCCCGAACATGGATGATTCAACGAGCGATCTTGAGGCGTTTTTTGCGATGAACAAATATGCCTTTGCCGAGACCTATTTCAACATTCTCGAGAAACTTTATACCACGCTCGGAAAATATCAGGACGAAAAAGAACTCGGTTACGGCCTGAAGCAATTTTACGCCTATGTCAAGGACGCCTATGAGAGCGACGGTTATAAGAAGATCATTCAGACCTGGAAAGAACGGCTGCCCGCCCTTGAAGATCCCAAGAGCATCACGCTGGGTTTCAACTTCAACGAGAGCTTTGAAATCACACATGTCAAATTGCTTTCGGTCAACGATTACGGCTATATCGAACCCCGGGAGCGGGAACCGAAAACAAATATGCCTTCAAAACGCGGCATGACGGAATTCTATCGGCTCAAGGATGACCTTGCCAATCACTCCGGTTTCAATATGGGCGATATGACCAAACAAACCGCGAGTTCTCAGAGCGCGACCCACGCCAGCGAGGGCGTGAGAATGTCAAACTTCGTGCGCGGCGCACTCGGCGCCTGTGTCGGCGAAGCCGGCCTGCGTGTCCGTGACTTCCTCAAACAGGCTACCCGTTGGATATTAAATCTTAAGCAGTCCCTGACTTTCTATGTCGGCGTATTCAATTATCTGAACAAGATCGAGGCTCTCGGCGGCGCTTACTGCTTCCCAGAGATCTTTGATGACAAGCGGTATTATGCCAGAGAGCTCTATCTGCCGTTATTGCTGCTCGTTTTAAAAGGCAGCCGTCCGGTTATCCCCAACGATATCGACTTTGTCCCCGAAGGCCAATTCGCGTTGCTCACAGGCGCAAACCAGGGCGGTAAGACCACCTTCCTGCGCTCGGTCGGCGTTGGACAGCTGATGTTCCAGTTGGGTATGCCGATTGGCGCAAAAGAAGCCAAGATGGGTCTTGTTGACAACATTTTCACTGTCTTCGCGCTCAAGGAAGAGGTCTCCACCACCAAGAAGGGCAAGTTTGACCAGGAAATCGCCCGCGTCGGCAACATGATGAACTACATCACATGTAATTCGATGGTGCTGTTCAACGAGCCGCTGACCGGAACCGGTACGGCAGAGACCCTGATCATCTCCCGCGAAATTACGAGCACGATCAAACTGCTCGGCGCACGCGGTATTTGGGTCACCCACCTGCACAAGCTTGCAAAGGACATTCATCGCCTCAATTCCATGCTGGGCGGCGCTCCGCTTAAATCCCTGGTCGTCCAGATCAAACGCCACGAGAGCAACCAGTACAACGTCCCGACCTACCACCTGATCGAGAAAGAACCCGAAGGCACATCTCACGCTTACGACGTCGTTGAGCGTTTCGGCTTGAAACTCGATCGCGTCAATGTCAACGATAAATAAATTCTTAAAAATAAAACCCCCGGGGAATACTCCCCGGGGGTTTTTTCATGTTTTACAGCGGATTGGACCAGCCGCTGTAAAACGGCGAAACATATCCCTGTTCAAATCTGTCGTCACGGTCGAAAGCGCCGCCGAGACCACGGTCGTCGTTGTCGAATTCACCGCCGACGCCCATATCATTGTTTCCGAGAGTATTGCCGAAGAAACGCTCGCGTTCGCATCTGCAAATGCAGTTATTCATAAAAGGATTGCATCTGCAAAAACAATTGAGACGGACATTTCTGCGGCGCCAATCGTCATTGTCCCAGCGTCTTCCGCCGCAGCATACAGTATTGGATCGATTAAAGCAACAAGCCATATCAATTTCTCTCCCTAATTATTTGGCAGGCCTGCCGACATATCATATGTGACCGGAAATCAAACGGTACATCATTCGAAGTCGCTTTGAAGAGTGTTTGCGTATCTGAGTGCGCGGCGTCCGTATTTTTTGCGGATGCGGTCTTTAACCTCCTCCAATTCGTGCATTTTTTCGCGTTTATAATCGGCCTGAAGGAATAGGGAGAGTTGTTCCTTCGTATCGCAAGGCACGAGATTTTGTGCCGTCACGGTGACCGAACGGACCAGTTTTCCGTCGTGATAATTTGCCGAGATGATCTCCATAGCGGTCTCAATCAGTTCTTTGGTGATATCGGTGGGGTTCTTTGTCGGCTTCTGCCGCGAGATTGTGTGAAACTGCGGGTCTTTGAGAGCGACGTTGACGGTCGTGCAGCGCATTCCGCAAGAACGGAGACGCCCGGCCACCAGCTCACACAGTTCTGTTACGCAGCTGCGAATTTCCTGCGTATTGGAAAGATCATGCGGCAAGGTAGTTCCGTTTCCGACCGATTTGACCTCATGAGTGTGTTCGAACGTCAGTACCGGACTTTCGTCAAGGCCGTTGGCAAAATCACAGACCGCAGGGCCGCCTTTGCCGAGGGTTTCATACAGCAGTTCACGGTCGGCGAGCGCAAGTTGACCGATCGTTCGGATACCGATTTTGCGCAGCGCCTCGGCTGCGTTGCTTCCGACAAAAATCATCGCTTCGACCGGCTGTTTCCAAACAATATCGCGGAAATTTTCCCGTGTGATCACCGTGACCGCATCGGGTTTTTTGTAATCGCTGCCGAGTTTTGCAAACACTTTATTAAACGACACGCCCACCGAAATGGTCAGCCCAATCTCGGTTCTGATTCGATTTCGTAATATTTCGGCAATTTCCGATCCGGTTCCGAAGAGTTTTTGGCTGCCGGTGACGTCTAGCCACGATTCGTCTATTCCGAACGGTTCGACCTGTTCGGTGTATTGCTGATAGATGTCATTGATTTTTTGAAAATACTGATGATATTCGCCGTGCCTCGGAGGGACAAGCAACAACCCCGGACATTTTTTGCGTGCCTGCCAGATGGTCTCTGCCGTGACGACACCGCATTTTTTGGCGAGCTCGTTTTTGGCTAAGATGATGCCCGAACGGGTCTGTTCGTCACCCGCAACCGCCATCGGAACGTCACGGTACTG
>DAOPZJ010000009.1:20541-56762 GCA_035353335.1 Oscillospiraceae bacterium
TCCGCTTTCGGCGTGATAATGCCATAATCCTCGGTCACGCCCGAAATCGGATAATAACGCTTAGCTTTATATCGTACATTCGTCTCGATATTCGTAATCGTATTTTCACCCCAGAAATCACCGCCGAAGAACGGGCAGAAGACCACGCGGACTTCTCCGGGAACACCTGCGCAAAAAACGCCGTCCAAATCGGAATAAGAACAGGGTTTTTTCACCCATTCGGGGTGTCGTTCAAATTTATGCCACGGAAATTGCATTAAAAACTTTTTACTCTCGCCGACTTGCCATGAACCGGGCAGTAAATATGCCTCCTGCCAAGGGGTATCGCCCCAGGTCGCGCCGTGCGGTGACGGACCGTAGGGTTTGCCGATGGTGTTTAACTGCCAGATGCCGTTTGCGCCGTAGGTGTGCCCGCAGCAGCCCGTGAGCACGTTAGCCCAGAAACAGTAGCGCTGGATATCCGGTCCGCTCGATCCGCAGATGCCCTCGTAGTTGACCTCGGCATCGATGACCGGCATCTTTTTGCGGTCTACTGCCGCTTTGACCTGTTTGATCGTCGGAAGCAGAGACAGAGGCCCGGCGTGCCCGGTTTGGAGCATATCCAAATCGAGCAGGGTTTCGTCCTCAAGCTGCTCATGCCCGTTCTGGGTCGGGTGAATTGTGATCAGCCGCTTAAACGGATCGTTTTTTTTGACATGGCGGGTCAGTTCTGTCCATTCTTTGCGGGCTTTTTGAATATATTGTTCATAAGTGATCTTGCCGGAGACCAGATCGGGATCGTCGTAAAAAGCCATATTCGCCTCGCCCGCGATGCACCAAACGACCGGGTATGCCGCCCAGCGCGCGAGCAGATAGTTCCAGTGCCTGCGGATGTTCTCGATGCCCGCAAAGCCCGTGAAAAAGCCCCAGCAGCCGACGATGCAGGGCACGATCCCCTGATCGATAAGATATTGTATCTTTTTATCGGCAGCGTCGAAATAAGCCGGGTTGACCGCTTTGAATTCGGGATCCCACGGGAAGCCCGCCTCGTTTGTGCCGCGCTCGTCAAACGGCTTCATATCCGGGTAGAGTCCCGCGATGATCTGAACCACCGAAAAGCCCTTTTCAACGCGGTCTGCGGTCAGTTTTTTAAATCCGTCCGGCCACGAAAGGCGGGTTGTAAATGCCATCCACCAAGTGTCGCCGAGCCAGAAAAAAGGCGTTCCGTCGGTATGTTCAAGATATTTATTTCCGCTGTTCTTTTGAACCGCGCCGTGTTTATAAAGCGGGTTTTCGCCGGTATAAGCAGTCACTTCCACTTCGCCCGTCAAGCCGTTCAGGCCGGAATTTCCGCTGTCGCTGCAAGCGGTTGTAAAACGGTGTGTGCCGACCAAATTCGAGCTGTACCGAATATGCCAAAGATTGCTGCCCGCCCAAAAAGCGAGAACCTTTTTGATGCTGCCGTCAGGTGAGGTGAAAGAGGCAGAAACCGAGATTTCATTAAAAGGGTCACAGTAACTTCTCTCGGAATGCAGAATAATTTCAACGACTTCATTCTTTTTCGTTTGGTACAAAATAATCCCTCCTGTTTTTCGGTGACGTCTTGATACATTTTACCAGTGCGCTGACTTTTTTTCAAGCGTTCTATTAAAACAAAGCCCTCCCGGTATTTTTAATCTATCAGCTTATAGACAAATTGCGCGATTTCATATACAATTATTTATGAATTGATTTTGAGGTGATACAATGAAAAAAATTAAAGCTGTATTGATAGGAGCGGGTTCACGGTCGACCGCTTACGGACCGTATGCGATCAATCAACCGGATGAGCTGCAGTTTGTCGCGGTTGCGGAACCCGATGCCGAGAGAAGAAACCGATTTGCGGACATACACGGCATCCCCGAGCAACTTCGTTTTTCCGATTATAAGGAACTGTTAGGCAGAGAGCTTCTCGGCGATGCGGCGGTCATCTGCACTCATGATAAATTGCATTTCGACCCTGCCGTCAAGGCACTGGAGAAGGGTTATCATGTATTGCTCGAAAAGCCGATGGCTGCAACCCCGTCTGAATGCATGCTCTTAGCGGAAGCTGCCGAAGAGTATGACAGGGTATTTTCGATCTGTCATGTCCTGCGGTATACGGATTTTTTCGGAACCATCAAAAAACTCTTGGATGACGGGAGAATCGGAAAACTTATCTCTATTCAGCATAATGAAAACGTCGCTTTTTGGCATCAGGCACACGGTTTTGTCAGAGGCGGGTTTCGGAATTCCGACGAATCAAGCCCGATGATCCTTTCAAAATGCTGTCATGATATGGACATCATGCTCTGGCTTGCCGGTGACGATTGTGTACGTCTTTCATCGTTCGGTACCCTTTCCCATTTCAAGCCCGAAAACGCGCCGGTCGGAGCTCCTGCCAGATGTCTTGACGGATGTCCTGTGGAAAAAGAATGTCCGTATTATGCCCCGAAGCAATACCTGTCCGTGAATACGGGGTGGCCTACTTCGGCAATCTGCAATGACATGAGCATCGAGGGCAGGACAAAAGCGCTTCGCGAAGGACCTTACGGGAGATGCGTCTATCATTGCGACAACAACGTGGTCGATCATCAGGTCGTCAATTTGGAATTCGCGAATGAAGTCACTGCGGCTTTTACGATGTGCGCATTTACGTATGAATGCAACAGGACAATCAAGCTCATGGGAACAAAGGGAGAAATTAGGGGCTCGATGCTAAAAAATGAAATCGAGATTCACAATTTCACCGGAGAACATGAAATTATCAACCTGCAGCAGTCGCAATATGGCCACGGCGGGGGTGATTTCGGTCTGATGAGGGATTTTCTGCGACTTGTCCAGGGCGACGGAGAAGCCGAGGGGCTCACTTCGGTAAAAAAATCCGTTCAAAGCCACATCATGTCTTTTGCAGCTGAAAAAGCACGCCTTGAGGGAACTGTGATAAACATAAAAGAATATATAGAAAGTGTGAAAAACAATTAAATATTAAGCTATTCTCTTGTAATATTTACAAGAATATGTTATAATCCGAAAAATTCTTTCAATCATATGAATATGGGGGGACTTTTTAAAGAAAGGATTATATGCTTAATTATCAAAAATCACTCAAAGCGGTCATCGGCAAGCAAAAAGCGGACAAGGTCTTTTTAAACGCTCGGGTGGTCAATGTCTATTCCGGCGAGATTTTAAAGGCCGATATCGCGATTTGCGGAGATACAATCGTCGGCGTTGGGGACTATAAAGGCGAAACCGAAATCGACCTCGGCGGCAAAATCGTCATCCCCGGATTGATTGACGCGCATCTGCACCTTGAATCCGCTGCGGCGAGGCCTGAGGAAACCGTATCGCTCTGCGCAAAAAGCGGAACACTCGGTTTTATCATCGACCCTCACGAAGCCGCAAATGTCGCGGGTAGCGCGGGGATCGACTATATGCTTGAGGCAACTGCCGATCTTCCGGCGGATGTATACATGATGCTTCCGTCTTGTGTACCGTCGATTCCGACCGAGGACAACGGCGGGGTTTTCGATATCGAAATGATGAAAAAATACCTCGATAACCCACGTGTATTAGGTCTTGGCGAAGTCATGGATATCCCAGCCGTCGTCAGTAAAGACAAGGCAATGGCGGAAAAATTACAGCTGTTTACGAACCGAATCATAGACGGACACATCGGGGAAAAGAACGACAAAGAGATCGCTGCCTGCCGTTTGGCGAGCATCATAACCGACCACGAGTGTTGTGACATCGACTCGGCTATTCGGCAGCTGCGCGCGGGTTTTTGGGTTTTTATCCGTGAAGGCAGTGCAGCGCACAATTTGGAAGCGCTCGTTAAAGGGATCCTCGAAAAGAACCTGCCGACCGAGCGATTTTGCATGTGTACCGACGACAAGCACATCGCTGATATCAAGCGCGAGGGACATATTGTCGCAAATATCAGAAAAGCCGTTGCGTTGGGTCTTGATCCGATCGAAGCAATAAAAATGGCTACGGTTAACCCGGCGGCTTGTTACGGATTAAAAGAAATCGGTGCAATCGCACCCGGCAAAAAGGCAAATTTCGTTGTCGTCGAGGATTTAAAGGATTTTAAAATCAAAGATGTCTATTACCACGGCGAGAGCGTTTTATATACCGATATGAAAAAAATGCAAATTCCGACGATTCTTAAAAAGACAGTCAATATCGTAAATGTCAATGCATCGCAACTCCGGCTTGAGACCTCGGGGCAAAAAACGCCGGTGATCTGTATTGTCCCCGGCCAAATTCTGACCGAGCGCGAGGATGTGGTTTTGCCGCATTCCGACGGCCCTTTTGTTCCCGACAGAATTTATAATAAAGTCGCTGTTTTTGAGCGGCACAAAGCCACCGGTAAAGTTGGGGTTGCCGCACTCAAAGGTTTCGGCATAGAGAATGGCGCGATCGCCTCTACGGTCGCACACGATTCCCACAACCTGATCGTCGTGGGAGATAACGACCGTGATATACTCGTTGCAGTCTCAGCATTGATTGAGCGGCAGGGCGGATATGCGCTCGTTAAAAACGGCAGAGTCATTAATCTGGTTGGCCTCGAAGTTTTGGGTTTGATGCCGGTTTCAAACGCTGATTTTGTGCAAAACGAAATCGCCCGGCTGATTAAAAACGCCCATGAAATGGGCGTGAACACAGGTATCGATCCGCTGGTGACATTATCGTTTTTATCCCTGCCCGTGATTCCAAAGCTTCGCATCACGACCGGAGGTCTTTATGATACCCTCAAAGGTGAATATTTAAAAATTCAGGGTTAAGTTATATTTAATTTAACAGCGGATAGAAACCTACATTGCTTTACAGGCTTTTCGAAATCCGGTTGCCGAAACAGAAGCGACTTTGGTGCCAAGTTCGTCTGTAACATCGACGATGAAATAGCAGGTGCTTTTTCCGCCTTTGACACAGGTTGCTTCCGCAAACAGGATTTGTCCTTTTGCGACGCTCAAAAATGCGATTTGTGAGGTCAGCGATTGGGTCATGATCCCGCAGGAATTGGCAGCGACCGCAAACGTTAAATCAGCCAGCGTGAAGATTGCGCCGCCCATGACGGTGTTCGCCGCGTTTAGGTGTTTCGGTGAAATATAAAGGCGGCATTTGGCATAATTCGGCTTAACTTCCAAAATCTCAATACCGGTTGTCTCAACGGCGTAGATATCGGCTTTAAAAAATTCTTTTGCTTTTTCGGTCAGATCCATGGTTGATTCCCTTTTTTATTTTTGGTATTTTTGTAAGAATTCGGTGATGACTTTTTCATAACCCTCGGGATCAACGCAGCAGGCACCGGCATGATCAGCGCCGGGCACGACGAATTTTTCTTTCGGTCCCGTTGTCGCTGCATAGACCTCGTCGATCATAAAGGCGGGCACGAAATTATCATCCGAACCGTGGATAAATAATGTCGGAAGGCGGTTATTTTTCAGCTGCTTGACCGAGCTCGCTTCCCGGAATCCCCAGCCCCCGCGAATTCTGCAGACAAGCCCGGCATATTGTAAAAGCGGGAAGGGCATGATGTTGAAATAAAATCTCAGGCAATGGGCGAATTGATCGGCCGCAGAAGTATATCCGCAATCCTCGATGATCGCTTTGACGTTGCAGGGTAATTTTTCCCCGGAAGCCATCATCACAGTGGCCGCACCCATGCTGATGCCGAACAGTACGAGTTCGCAGTTTGGATTTTCCGAGACGAGCAGCTCGACCCATTTGATGAGGTCAAGCCGGTCATTCCAGCCCATGCAGATGACTTTCCCCTCGCTCTTTCCGTGTCCGCGCAGGTCGGGTATCAGGACGGAAAATTCGGCTTTATAGAAGTTTTTTGCCAAATGCCGATACATCGTATGGTCACCGCCGTAGCCGTGCACCATGACGACCTGGCGCTTCACATTCGAATCCCCGATTTGATAAGCAAACAGCTTCAATCCGTCATCGGAGGTAATCTGACGCTCTCTGCGCCTTTCGAATATCCCATTCCATTCTGTATCATTCGGGTCCTGATCGAACAGATTCGGAGCCGGACATTCTTTCGAGGACTTCTCATGTTCTGCGGATGGCAGTTTATCAAAATTGATCCGGTTGAATTTTCGATTGAGCGCGTAATTATAGAGCAGATTGCCGAGCGCGAACGCAGGAATGACTGTGACGCCGGCCAGTAGTCCCAGGCAGCTGTTCATCACATATTTTCCCGTTAGGGCTTTTTTTAATTTCATTCCATGTCTCCGTCCTCGCCGTTACGGCGAAAATGTTCTATTTTATCTCCTTCTGTGGCAGGGTCGGTCGCATAAATACCGGATGATGATGAAAACTGCGCCCCCGCAGATCAAAACTGCCCAAAACGCCGGAACAACCAGTGCGATAATCACGCCGCCTACGATACCACCGGAGATAAAAACGGCATATTTGAATTCCATCATAAAAAATTCCTCCAAACATAACCCGGTTATGTTTAACTATACTCAAGTATATGTTTTTCGGAATGACGGTGTTAACCGAAAATGCTGACGCCTCTGCGCTCGGGTTTGGCGCGAATGACCCGATATCCCAGCGAAATAAGTTGGTTTTCACAAATCTTGTCAGGACTCTCGAACATCGCAAAAGCGGAAGGGCCGCTGCCGGAGAGGCCGAAACAAACGGGGAAACGGGACTTTATAACTGTAAAAGCCGCATCGAAACAATCTCCGTAGAGCGGAAGAAAATCATTATGTATACCGGAGCGCAACCCTCTGAAATCGAAAGTTTCAAGAATATTCGGCGTCGGTTTTTCGCTTGGGAAACGACGGTCATATTCCGCGAACATCTGAGCGGTACCCGGCTTCGCCTCTTTTGAGAAAATTAAAAATTCGCAGTCGGGAATCGGCGAAAGGGGCTTCACGGTTTCACCGGCACCAGTTACCAAAGCGGTAGAACCGACGATGCAGAAAGGCACATCGGCGCCGACGCCGAAGCCTGCGGCGCAGAGTTCCGATGGGGAGAGCCCCGTTCGGAACAATTCGTTGAGACAGCATAATACCGCAGCGCCGTCCGCGCTGCCGCCGCCGAGGCCTGCGGCGATCGGGATATTTTTTTCGATATCAATGAGAAGGCCGGGATTTTTCACGCCTGATGCCTGAAAAAATGCTTTTGCTGCTGAAACAGTGATGTCCTTTTCACCGGCAGTGCCGGTTCCCGGGATTATTGTGCCTTCGGTTGTGAGGGTCAGCGTGACGCGGTCGCAGAGCGAAATGCTCTGCATCACCGAGTGAAGTTCATGAAAGCCGTCCGCGCGTTTCGAAAGAACCGAAAGTGACAAATTTAATTTTGCAAATGCGAGCGCCCGGACGATACCGTTCAAAAACTCCACCCCTTTTTCGATTAAAAAGATACCATAAAAGGCAAAAAAAGTCAAGGTTGAAAATTCCTTTCTGCTGTGGTAAAATAGCATTAATATGTAACTTGGAGGACGATATGGAGCAGTATTACGAGCAGACAGTGCAGAAAATTCCTACATTGGGCGAGAAACTCCTCGCCGTACTGGTGTGGGTTGGAGCTGTCTCGGCTTCCGTCGGCGGATTTTATCTAATGATGATTCGGTTTCCTCAATACGGCGGTGGTCTGCTCGCTATTATTTTTATGATCATGGTCATCATGCTCGCGCTGCTGTATACCAAGCGGCTCAGCCCGGAATTTTACTATGAATATACCGGAGATTGGGTGAGTATTGATAAAATTTTGAAAAAAGGTACGCGCCAAACCCTGACTCGAATCAATTTTTCACGTATCACCGCTTTCGGAAAATACACACCCGCAAAAAAAAGAAGTTATAAACCCTATCACACTTACAGCGCGTATACGGGACGGGCCAAAAAGCTTTGGTATTCGGTGTGTCTTGCCGAGCAAGGCAGAAAAGACATGGTGATCTTTGAACCAGACGAACAGATGCTCGAACTGATCAAACAATCTCTGCCGGTCCAGCTGCGTCTTGCGGCGTTCGGAAAAGGAAAAGAACATGCACCGCAATCTTAACAGGGACTAATAGATCAGTTTATTTTTTGGTCCAGCCCTTTGAAAGAGAAGATCAAATTCTCACGAGCAAATCTCATTCACTTTCAAACATGGATATACTTCCGATTTGTGCGAAAGGGCGGTCATAATATGAAATTGCTCACTGCTTCCCAAATGAAAAACGCGGAATTGCTCGCCGACTGCGAAGGGCTTTCACAAGCCGTTCTCATGGAAAACGCCGCGAAAGCGGCAGCGGAACTGATCTGCCTTCGCGCAAAACCCTGCAGAGCCGTGGCTGTATGCGGAAACGGCAACAACGGCGGCGACGGGTTTCTATGCGCGGCACACCTTGCCGAAGCGGGGTTTTCATGCTCGATAATACTGGGGGTGGGGAATCCCGGCACAGCTGCGGCGCAATTGGCGTTTGACAAAATAGAAGACAAATTGGAATTGGTGGATTTCCGCGGAGACGAGGACGGAGCGACTGAATTGATCTGCGCTGCAGATGTATTGATTGATGCAGTGTTCGGAATCGGCTTTCACGATGAAACGGATGAGACGACGGCGCGTCTGCTTGGAATCATGAATTCCTCGCACGCGCTGAAATTTTCTCTTGACATCCCGTCCGGCTGTCATGCGGATGACGGGAGCGCCGATAAAAACGCTTTCAGAGCTGACATCACCATCGCCTTCGGGGCTTGTAAACCGGCGCATTTCATCTGCCCGTCGGCAAAAAAATGCGGCGGAACGGAGCTTGCCGATATCGGCATCAAACCGGAGATCTTCGAACAATACGGAACCGTCGAATTGGTCGAAGAAGCGTTTGTCAAAGAGCGGCTGATCGTACGCGACAAATATGCCAACAAGGGCGAATTCGGGCGTACCTTGGTACTCGCCGGTCAACCGGGTATGTGCGGCGCGGCGAAATTAGCGGCAAAGGGTGCTTCCAAAGCGGGCTCGGGGCTGGTGGAGCTGTTTTCCGACAAGCGCATCGGGGGCTCGATCGCGGCCGATCTGACCGTGCAGATGACGAATTTTTATACGACCGACGCCTATGAGACGATGGGGTACGGTCATATCGACGAGCGGGGCGTTCAGAGCATTTACGAGCAGGCCAAACGCGCGACGGCGATTGTCGCCGGCTGCGGATGGGGCAGCGGAAGCGACCGGGCGGATATCGTTTTCGAACTCGCTGACCGCACGGACGTTCCGATTGTACTCGACGCCGACGCGCTCAATTCGATTGCCGAATACCCGGAACTGCTCGGGCAGTACGGAAAACGCCTGATCATGACTCCGCATCCCGGCGAATTCGCGCGCCTGACCGGCATTCCGATCGTCGAGTTATTGGAGAAAAAGCTCAATACCGCAGTTGAATTCGCAAAACAAAACGACTTAGTTTTACTGTTAAAAGGCGCTGACACGATCATCACCGACGGCGATCGGGTCTGCGTGGTCGCCGAGGGCAGCCCGGCAATGGCAAAAGGCGGCAGCGGCGACCTTCTTGCGGGCGTGATCGGCGGGTTTGCGGCACAGGGTGTCGAGCCGTTTGACGCGGCCTGTATGGGTGCGTGGTGCTGCGGAAAAGCCGGACGGTTGGCTGCGGGAAAATATTCGATTACCGCCGCCGACGCCACAAACACCCTCGAGATGCTCTCTCAGGTGTTTTTGAAATTAGAGAAATAGATATTAGAGATAAAGCTCAAAAAGAATCATAGCGCCTTTTAAATTACACAATATGGTAACCTGATAAAGCCATATGCGCCTGAAGGAGGAAACTTCATGAAAAAGTTTATCGCGGTTCTGGCTAGTCTCGTTCTGCTCTCGACGATTTTGCCGATGTCTCTGTCAGCCGCCGGAGTCCCGATTGACGCAGCCAATTTTCCGGACCCGGTTTTCCGGAATTATACGATGCGGTTTGACCTCGACAAGGACGGTGCACTGTCAGAAAAAGAGCTTTCGGCGGTCAAAGAATTGTCGATTGTCCCCGTGTATTGTGAGGCGGTTTCTTCGCTTGAGGGGATTCAAAATTTTTCGCAAGTCGAGCGGATTTGGTGTTATTGCAACAATCTGACGGAACTTAACCTTTCCGGAATGACAAAGTTGAGTTTGCTCATCTGTTCCGATAACAATCTTAAAATATTGAATCTTTCCGGCTGTACATCATTGAACACATTGAACTGCGAATACAACCGTTTGACTGAACTCGATCTCTCCGGCTGCACGGCGCTTATGACTTTGGAATGTTCCCATAATCAACTGGAGCGGCTTGATCTTTCAAAAGCAAAAAACTTAGAAACATTATCGTTGTTCCTCAATCGAATTGCCTCATTGGATTTGAGTTCGAATCAAAGACTTCGTTATTTTTCACTTTCTCCGCAATCGGTTACGCTGCAAAAGATCTTGAAAAACGGAAAGTGGACAGCTGATCTCAGCGCATTGGCGGGAAAGGAGAATCTCGGAAAAATTATTTGGTACGCTGAGGGGGCATTGGATACCTCCACCGGCATTATAACTTTTAACAGCGAGCCCGGCATGTTTTTATGTACAATTCAGACAGGTGCATTATCGCCTTATATAGAAAAAATGGCAGTGATAGATGTGAAGGTAAATCTGTATAAAGGCAGCGCTCCGGTTATTACAGCCAATAATCTCTCTTTCACACAGCGCAGTACCCCGTTTGATTTGAAATCCGAGCCGGGATTGAATTTGCTCGCCTATGATCCGGTGGACGGAGAATTGACAAGTCATATTCGAACTCAGGTAAAGGTCTTCTCGTCTTCCAGGACGGAATCGGGTGCGAACGCCGTTTATGACATCATTCCTACAGTCAGCACGAATAAACCGGGGCGTTACACGATCACCTACACCGTGAACGACAGCAGCGGAAACACGACTTCGCTTGATGTTTATGTGTATATAAGGCAAGATCCGGCGCTTCTGACATCTCAAAACGGTGCTTCCTCTTTCGGCAATGGTTCGTTTATTTCCGGGAGTTCTCCGACATCAAGCGACAGATTGGTTTTAAGCGCAGAATCGGCGGCGAGCGGTATTGCTACACCACCGATGGGGGCGCAGGATCCGGTTGTGACGGCAATTTTAATCCTGTTTTCGGCCTTCGCAGCAGCAATTTTGCTGTTTGTGAGAGACCGTCCAAAAGTCCGATAATTAGACCTTTTCCGAGTTTCAAGTTACACAAAAAGCGAGGTTTTTACCCCGCTTTTTTCTTTTTGTGACAAATATCATATTATAACGACAAATGTTAAGATATTACCATTTTAATCTGAAGCCGCATACTTGCATGTGGGGGAGATATGCGGTATAATAGGGTCACGGTGGTTGAAATAGGCGAGCCGAGGTTGGAAGTGGTTAAAAACCGCTCGAAACAGACTCTCCTATTCATTTAAAATCGAGAGGAGGAAGGACCTTGCTGATCGGCAGTTTTACGTACAACATCGACGAAAAGGGCCGGTTGTTCGTGCCCGCGAAATTTCGCGAGGAGATGGGCGAGTCCTTCGTGATCCTCATGGACGGTGATTCCGGATGCCTTGCGGGCTATTCCACTGCGACCTGGGAACGCGTAAAAGCAAATATCGAGAGCATGTCGAGAGAAGTCCGGCTCGGTATGCGCGATATCTTCCGGTATGCCATCGAAGTCGCGCCGGACAAGCAGGGCCGCGTCACAATTACGCCCGAATTGCGCAAACTTGCGGGTCTCGGGGAAAAGAGCGAGGTCGTCATCATCGGTGTTATGAACTATATCGAGATCTGGTGCAAGGAGAAACTCCCGCCGGCGGGACCGTTCAAGATTCCGGGCAACATCGGGTTATAACCATGTGTTTCAACCATTACAGCGTGATGCTCGGCGAATGCATCGAGGGGTTATCAATTAAACCGGACGGCGTCTATGTCGACGCTACGGTCGGGGGCGGCGGACATTCCGAACAAATCGCAAACCGCCTGTCGACAGGGCGGCTCATCGCAATCGACCGCGACGAAGAAGCGGTCAAAGCGGCGGGCGAGCGGCTTTCAAAATACACCTGCGCAAAGATTTATCATGACCGTTTCAGCCGGATGGCACAATTGCTTTCCGAGCTCAACATAGACGGTATCGACGGACTCCTGATCGATTGCGGGGTTTCGTCGCACCAACTTGATGAGACAGGGAGGGGTTTTTCTTACAAAAATGAAGCGGAAGTCGACATGAGGATGGATCAAAGTAGGGGTTTATCCGCACGGGAGGTAGTAAATACCTATAAAAAAGAAGATCTTGAGCGGATATTTTACGAGTATGGAGAGGAACGTTATTCAAGAAGAATCGCAGAATCAATCTGCGAGATTCGGGCCATACGGGAGATAAAGACGACCACCGAGCTGGCGGATATTATAAAAAATGCCATGCCGGCTGCAGCCCGAAGCGAAAAAGGACATCCCGCCAAACGCTGTTTCCAAGCCCTCAGAATTGAGGTCAACGACGAGTTGGGAGAGCTCGCCGCAGGTCTGGAAGCCGGATGGCAAAAACTGAACCACGGGGGCCGGATGGTCATTCTGACCTTCCACTCACTCGAGGACAGGATGACAAAGCGGTTTTATAAAGACAAAATCACCGACTGCATCTGTCCGCCGGAGTTCCCGATCTGCGTATGCAACCATCGCGCAGAGGGCAAACTGATCACAAAAAAACCAATGCTTCCTTCGCAAAGAGAACTCGACGAAAATCCGCGCTCCCAGAGCGCAAAACTGAGAATTAT
Organism: Oscillospiraceae bacterium; assembly: GCA_035353335.1. Classification (NCBI taxonomy): domain Bacteria; kingdom Bacillati; phylum Bacillota; class Clostridia; order Eubacteriales; family Oscillospiraceae; species Oscillospiraceae bacterium. Next base: position 33,294 of record DAOPZJ010000009.1, read on the forward strand.
AGAGAAATTATAGAAAGAACAGATAAAGAGAAAAACCGAGGAGTTAAAAAAGAGGGAGTTTGAAACAAACTTCAAACTCACAGCGAAAGGATGGTCCAAAAATGGCACAGTACGACAATCTTGCGTATGATTTCACACGGTTTGACCGGGAAGCAAAACAGCGCAGACAAGCCGAAGCCGTTGCTGCGGCAAAAAAGAAGACCATCCATGCAGACTTTACGCCGAAACCCATTAAAAAGTCCACGCTGAAAACGAAAATTTCGGAGATCAGGGGCACAAACGCATCAATCAGCCGACTGCGCATATTGAAAATGGTCAAAGTGTTCACAGCCTGCATCGCTTTGATGCTCATGTTCGGTGTGGTAGTATACAACCAGGCCAAACTCACCGAGATCAACCGGGAGATCACGCGCACGACCGCACAAATCGAACAGCTCAAAACCGATTATCAGCAAAAGAGCCGCGAACTCGAGGAACGGGTCAATATCCGGACCGCTGAGGATGTCGCGAAGAACGAATACGGTATGACGCCGATCAGCAATGAACAAGTGAATTATATATCGCTTCCGGGTGAAGATTCCCCGACGGGAGTGCGAAGCGAAAACGGTGTTTTCGCTTCAATCGGTAAGTTCTTTACCCAAATTGCGGCATATATCAGCGGAAACTAAAATAAAATTAAAATTGAACTGAACATGGGGCCGACATCGGAAAAGTGTCGGCTTTCATTTTAGAAAAAAGGGAAGTTTTGATCTTTTTGGAAACTATTATATCCGATCTGGTTATCTTGGCAGATCTTGTATCTTTACGTCTGCTGTTATAAAATAAAAAATGCGCTTGCCAAGCTTCACTTTCGCGAAAGGCGGCCACGTAATGGACAACGCAAAACCGACAACAACCAAAACAGAATTACCGGTCAGCGGAAGCAGTCCAAAAATGAAAAGACGGCTGATCATCCTGGGAATCATTATCTGTGCGGTCATCGCGCCGGTACTGACTGCCAGTTTATTCAATATCCAGTTTCTTGCGAAACACAACGGAAAGAGTTATGCACAACTTGCGCTTGAAAATCAATTGAAGGATTATACGATCACACCCATGCGCGGCACGGTTTACGACCGCAATTACAAGGTACTCGCGCAAAACGCCACCTGTTGGATGCTGGACCTGTATCCCTCGGAAATCCGAAAGCTCGAAAACGACAATACCTCCACACAGACAGGCGCCGAAAAAGCCGAGGCGCTGCGGAATCTACTCGCCGACAATCTCTCGATCATTTTGGACATGGACCGTGAGACGGTTTATAACTTCACAAAGAAAAACGTCAGTTACGTCTGTATCAAACGTAAAATCAAAAAAGAACAAGCCGATCTGATCAGCCGGTTTATCGCCGAAAACAAGCTCAGCTGTATCTCGCTTGCCACCGATACCGAACGATATTACCCTTACGGAAATTTTGCCGCGACCCTGCTCGGGTTCACCGGCACTGACAATCAGGGTCTTTACGGCACGGAATTATACTACGATGAATTGCTGAAGGGTACGCCCGGACGCATCATCAGTCTGAAAAACGGCGTCAACGTGAACATGCCTTCGGAATACGAGACGACTGTCGATGCCAAAGACGGTTCCAGTTTGGTGTTGACTGTCGACGAGGTTGTACAGCTCTATTTGGAGAAGCACCTCGAGGCGGCGATCGAAGACCACAACGTCACCAACCGGGCCGCGGGCATCATCATGGACGTCAAGACCGGTGCGATTCTCGCGATGGCGACCAAAGGCGATTATGACCCCAACGAACCTTTTGCTATAGACAGCGAGCAAGTGCGGGAAAAGCTCACAAAGCTCGATACTGATAAATATACAGAGGCTTTGAAAGCCGCTCAGAACGACCAGTGGCGCAATAAGATCACCGGCGAGGTTTACGAACCCGGATCTGTCTTTAAAATCATCACCGCAGCTGCGGCTCTTGAGGAAAACGTCGTCAGTTTAAATGATACATTTACTTGTCACGGAGCCCTGCAGGTCGCCGACCGGCGCATCAAATGCTGGAAGTCGGACGGCAGCCACGGCACACAGTCCTTCGAAAAGGCGATCGGCAACTCGTGCAACGTTGCGTTCATGCAGATCGGCGCACGGCTCGGTGCGACGAAATTTATGGAATATTATGAGGCGTTCGGCCTCACCGAAGAATCCGGCATCGACTTGCCCGGAGAGGAAGTCGGTATCGCTCACAAAGTGGAAGAGATGGGGCCGGTCGAACTTGCTGTCTCGTCCTTCGGCCAGACTTTTAAAGTAACACCATTACAGATGATCTCGGCAGTCTGCGCGGTCGCTAACGGCGGAAAACTAATGCAGCCGTATATCGTTAAAAATGTTGTTTCGGCTGACGGGGTCGTTGAAAAGACAATGACTCCGACGGCCCGTCGGCAGGTGATCTCCGAAGATACGTCTAAGACCATGTGCCAAATACTTGAAAAAGTGGTCAGCTCCGGAACCGGACGCAACGCCTATGTCGCCGGATACCGGGTAGCAGGGAAAACCGGAACTTCCGAAAAAACAGACCTCTATGACGAACAAGGCAATAAGCTCAACGAGGTCATCGCTTCGTTCTGCGGATTCGCGCCGGCGGATGACCCCCAGGTCGCTATTTTGGTCATTCTTGACCAGCCGCACAGCTTCTCCAATTTCGGCGGTCAAATCGCAGCCCCGCTCGTGGCTGATATCCTCGAAGACGTTTTACCCTACTTGGGCATTGAGCCGATTTATACCGAAGAAGAGCTTGCCAATCTCAGTGTAATCACGCCCGATGTGAACGGAAAGAGCAAATCTGCAGCTGAAAAAGCGTTAACCAACAAAGGTCTGAAGATGCAATCAATCGGAAGCGGTGACACAATACTTTATCAGGTACCCGCCGTCGGTACTTTAATTCCGAAAGGCGGTACCGTTGTCGTCGCGTTCAGCAGTGACCCGGTCAGAAAAGTCGTCGTACCTGATATGACCGGCGTTTCGGTAGGCACTGCCAACAGCATGCTGACCAACCGGGATCTTAATATATCGATTGTGGGCGCGCGTGCGGGCAGTTCGGAAGCGACGATCTCCTCCCAGAACCCGGCAGCGGGAACCGAAGTCGAAATCGGAACGGTTGTCGAAATACGCTTGCGTTATTCCGACAATGTGGAGTAAAATAGAAAAGTAACGATCAGATATCGGATTATGATCCACTGCGAAAGGATGAGTATCGGAATGCGGCTGTATCAATTATTGGAGCGTGTTGATGTATTGTCGGTCTGCAGGGACTGCGAGATTACCAGCATTGTCAGCGATTCGCGTAAAATATGCCCCGGCGATTTGTTTGTCGCGATCAGCGGCATCCATTTCGACGGGCATAATGCCTGCGGCGAAGTTTTGGAAAAAGGTGCCGCAGCAGTCATTGTCGAGCGCGATCTCGGACTTCCGCATCAGGTAATCGTCAGCGATTCAAGAACGGCTTTGAATAAACTTATCGCCGCCTATTATGAATATCCCAGTGAGGAATACAAACTGATCGGCGTAACCGGAACCAGCGGAAAGACCAGCACGACATTTATGGTGAAAGCGATGCTCGACCGCCTCGGAAAGAAGACCGGATTGATCGGAACCGTCAAATGCATGGCGGGAAGCCGCGAATTCCCGGCCGACCAAACGACACCGGAACCCGAAGAACTGCAAAGATTGTTTAAATTGATGGCGGTCGAGGGTTGCGAGTATGTCGTGATGGAGGTCAGTTCTCAGGGCATCGCACAAGGGAGAATCGATGGCTGCCGCTTCGAAGCGGCAGCATTCACGAATTTTTCGCAGGACCATCTCGATTATCATGGCAGCATGCAGGCTTATCTGAACGCCAAAAAACCGTTGTTCGCATTGGCGAAATCAGCTGTATCTAACGCCGATGACCCGAAAGGCGCTGAGGGCGTGGAATTGTTTACGGGTAAACCACTGTTTATCTCGGTCAGGGGAAAAGGCGTTCTGAACGCGTCAAACATCGAATGCGACATCAAAGGCACGCGGTTCGATCTGGAATACAACGGGGAAAAACGGCATATCAGCGTCCCGATTCTCGGCAATTTTACAGTCTACAACGCTATGACGGCAGCAGCGCTGCTTATGCAGTGCGGCTTCGGTTTCGATGAGGTCTGCAGAGCATTCAGCTCGGTCACAACAGTTCCTGGGCGATTGGAACTGATTCCGACCTGCAGGGACTTCACGATTTTATTGGATTATGCGCATAAACCCGATGCACTTGAAAAAGTGCTCAAGACCGTTAGAAGTTTTTCGACGGGCAGAGTGGTCGTGCTGTTCGGGTGCGGTGGCGACCGTGACAAGCTCAAACGGCCTTTGATGGGCAAAATCGCCGAAGAGCTGGCGGATTTTGTTTATGTCACTTCCGACAATCCGCGCCACGAAGCCCCCGATGCAATCATCGGCGAGATTCTGGAAGGCATGAAACAGCCGAAAAAGCGCAGAGTGATCAGCGACCGGCGTGAGGCCATCAAGACGGCGATTTTGGAACATCAGCCCGGCGATGTAGTAATACTCGCCGGAAAAGGCCACGAAGCCTATCAAAAGATTGGCGACTCAGTACTGCATTTCGACGAGCGCGAGATTACGGCTCAGTTTTTGAGTTTATTATAAACAAAGGGGCGATCCGATGAACAACTGGACACTTATTGGTTTAGGCGGTCTGATCGCCTTTATCATCACCTGGCTCTCGGGATACCTGATGATCCCTTGGCTGCATAAAATTAAATTCGGGCAGCCGATCAAAGAGATCGGTCCGACCTGGCATGAAAAAAAGCGCGGAACTCCGACGATGGGCGGCATGACATTTATTCTGGCGTCGATTGTCGCTTTAGTCATAACAATGGTTATGACCGGCGGTGCAAACGACACTTACGGATCAACCGAGGCGGTTCAAGGAATCAATTATAAACTGATCTGCGGCTTAATTATGGCGTTGTTTTTTACATTCTGCGGCTTTTTAGATGATTACGCCAAGGTCACCAAACAAAAAAACGCAGGTATCACCGGTTGGCAGAAATTATTCCTTCAAACACTCACAGCAATTGCTTATCTTTCAACGATGGCGCTGCTCGGGCTTGCCGATACTTTGGTCTGGGTGCCTTATGCGGGTTGGTTTGATATCGGGTTTTGGTACTATCCGGTTATGGTCGTGCTGATTGTCGGAACCGTAAATGCGGTCAACATTCATGACGGCATCGACGGATTAAGTTCGTCCACCACATCAATTGTATCGATCGCCTTTTTAATAATTTTTTCGGTGCTGCGGGCTTTCGGAGGGCAAGTTTGGGCGGCAATCCTCTTAGGCTGCTGTCTGGGCTTTTTAATACATAATCACAATCCGGCAAAAGTATTTATGGGTGACATGGGCAATCACTTTTTGGGCGGCATCGTAGTCGCAATGGCCTTTTATATCGAAAAACCCCTGTTGTTGATTCCTGTCGGAATCGCTTATTACATTGATATGCTCTCGGTTGTGCTGCAGGTCGCGTCATTCAAATTCACCGGAAAACGGATTTTCAAAATGAGCCCGATTCATCACAGTTATGAGATGAGCGGCTGGAGTGAGAATAAGATCGTTGCTTTTTTTTCCGCTATCGGGCTTGTCGGAGCAGTCGTCGGCGTTGTCCTTGCCGTCAACGGCTGAGATCCTTCGCTTTTAACGTAAATTTACTCTAACTCCTGGAAGGTGGGGAATCATGCAGGGGACTGGCCAGAAGATGCCCACAGGGCACCCGCCATCGGTCCGAACGCCTTCGGTCCGCGGAAATCTGCGTGCAATTGAAGCGCAAAAAAAGAAGTCGATTTTCTACGGCATCGCCGCAAGGGGCTATTTTGATCTGCCGTTTTTCTTTCTGGTCATCATCCTGCTCGCTTTCGGACTTGTGATGTTGTATTCAGCTTCCAATGTCTATGCGCTTCAGCATGAGGGCGATAGCGCTTTTTACGTGGTGCGCCAGCTTAGGTTTGCGCTGATCGGCGTAATTTGTATGGTCTTGATCTCATATATCAACTACAATGCACTCAAGCGGTTCGCTTGGATTTTCTATCTTGCAGGTCTTGTTTTACTCGTCGTAGTTCTGTTCATGCCGTTAAGAAATGGCGCACGGCGCTGGATATATATCGGCAGCTTCAATTTTCAGCCATCCGAATTAATGAAATTTTTCATTATTGTACTTTTTGCCAAACTCATCTCGGATTTTTCGGAAAAGACCGATTTTGAACGCCGGATGCGCAGTTTTAAAAATGGTGTTCTTCCGTTCTTGATTTTACTCGTTCCGGTTGTACTTTTGATGTATAAAGAACCTCATATGTCGGGCATTGTGTTGTTCGTGTCGATCACGGCGGTCATGATGTGGGTGGGCGGAACACACTGGGCTTATTTTGTGGGGATTTTCGGTGCTATTGCAGTCGGCCTCGCGGCAATCGTCTTATCAGGCAATATTCAATACATGCTCGATCGGGTGTCTTACTGGCTGGATCCGTGGTCGGATCCGCTCGATAAGGGTTACCAGACCATCCAATCACTTTACGCCATCGGTTCGGGAGGGCTTTGGGGCGTCGGGCTCGGTAATTCACGCCAGAAACACCTCTATATCCCCGAGCCGCAAAATGATTTTATTTATGCCGTCATCTGCGAGGAACTCGGTTTTATCGGGGCGGTAGTTCTGATCTTGCTGTTTGTATGGCTCTTATGGCGCGGATTTAAAATAGCGTTTCGGGCCAGGGATAAATTCGGTGCGATGCTTGCCGTCGGCCTTTCCGTTCAAGTGGGACTTCAAGCGCTTTTAAACATCGCGGTCGTCACCAACACCATTCCGAATACCGGCATCTCATTGCCGTTTTTCTCATCCGGAGGGACATCTCTGATGATGCTGCTAGCCGAGATGGGGGTCGTTTTGTCGGTCTCCCGATCTACGACGATTGACAACGCATTATAGGAGGAAAAACATGCGAATCTTGATCACCGGCGGCGGAACCGGCGGCCATATCAATCCGGCGCTTGCGATCGCCGGATATATTCGAAAGCTGCATCCCGACTGGGACGTAGCCTTTGCAGGTGATCCCAACAAGATGGAAGGCCGGCTCGTGCCCGCGGCGGGTTATAAGATGTATCCAATCAAGATGGACGGTCTTGCGCGGCATTTATCTTTTCAAAATATCGTCCACAATTTTAAGACCATCCAAACCGCAGTCAAAGCGCTGAAAACCGCCGATAAAATCCTCGACCGGTTTCAGCCCGATCTCGTCATCGGTGTCGGCGGATTTGTGAGCTGGCCCGTTGTCAGCCGCGCGGCAAAACACGGCATAAAGACGATGATTCACGAACAGAATACGTTTCCCGGTGTGACCACAAAATTACTTTCGGGTAAATCAGACATTGTTTTACTGCCAAACGCCAAGGCCGGAGAACGGCTCCCGAAGGCTAGGCACAAAGCTATTGTCGGAAATCCGATCCGCGATGAATTTATTTATGCCGACCGTGCAAACGCCCGTAAAAAATACGGCATCAAGCCGGATGAAATTTTAATTATTTCAGCGGGAGGCTCTTTAGGCGCGAAGGTCTTCAACAAAGTAATGGCAGAATTTTTAACGATGATTAAAACTCTTCCAAACTGCCGGTTTGTACATGGGACAGGGCGGGGTTACTACGAGCCCTTTATTAAAACGCTTGATGAGGCTCATGTTCGGTACAACCACCCCGAGGACCGTATTTCGGTCTTGGAGTTCATCGATGATATGCCGACTTTGATGACGGCCTGTGACCTGATGATCAGCCGGGCAGGTGCATCGATCCTCGCCGAACTTGCGGTCACGGCAACCCCGGCTATTTTAATACCGTCCCCGAATGTCACCGAAAATCACCAATATTATAATGCGAAACTGATCGAACAAAACGGCGGGGCGATTGTAATCACCGAAGATGAATTGACCGCAAATCTGTTGTACGACACAATCAGGCGTATTATCTCCAGCCGGGAGACGGTGGAAAAAATGCGCAAAGGCGAACAATCGCTTGCCATCTACGACGTCTGCGACCGAATCTATGAACAAATAAGGCGAATTTTTAAGCAGTAACAGCACACGGCCTTTCGCATATTATGGGTTGCACCCCATCATATTCGAAAGGAACTTAATATGGCGGACTTGGCAGTAATCGGCGGAAAGCGGCTTCTCGGCGAAATTAAAGTTCAGGGTTCAAAAAACGGCGTTTTGCCGCTTATATCTGCTTCTTATCTTTGTGACGGGCCGGTGAAAATCACCAATTGCCCGCATCTGAGCGATATCGACAGCTGCATCGAAATTTTGACCTCTCTCGGCTGCGAGGCGGCGTTGGAAAACGGCGTCATGTGCATCAAACCGGCCTCAGAACCGGGTTATTCCATCGATGATGCCCTGATGCGCAGAATGCGCTCATCTTCAATTTTCTTAGGCGCTATGCTCGCAAAAACCGGAAGAGCGGAAATCACCTATCCCGGCGGATGTGTGCTCGGATGCAGGCCGCTCGATATCCATCTCTACGGTCTGCGTGAACTCGGCGCAGTGGTCAGCGACAGCGGCGGAAAGATCGTCTGCGTCGCCGAAAAACCCTTAAAAGGCGCAAAAATCTCATTTTCTTTTCCGAGCGTCGGCGCGACGCAGAACATAATGATCGCCGCCTCGACGGCTCACGGGCATACGACCATCATCAATGCGGCGCAAGAACCGGAAGTTGAAAAGCTTGTTGAATTCCTAAATGCATGCGGCGCAAAAATCAATATGCGGGGCAGTGTGATAACGATTGATGGTGTCGCTCGGCTGAATGGCTGTGAATTCGAAAATATGCCGGACCGTATCGCAACGGCGACATATATGGCAGCGACAGCAATCTGCGGCGGCGAGATCTTTATGCGTGGTGCAATCGCCTCGAACATGGATTCGGTGCTTTCGGCATTTGAAACTTGCGGCGGGAGGATTTTCTCCGGCAAGGATGGCATCTATTTTCGATTTAAAAAACCTCCGAAACCCATTCCGACGCTGCGGACAATGCCTTATCCGGGTTTTCCGACCGACGCGCAGCCATTGATGGGAGCGGTTTTGGCATATGCAACCGGAACATCAACCATTATAGAGACGATTTTTGAAAATCGTTTTAAATACGCCGACGAACTTAACCGGATGGGTGCGAACGTACGGGTTTATGACCGTACCGCGGTCATTGAAGGTAAAAGAAGTTTGCAAGGCGCAGAGGTAGCGGCAAGTGATCTGAGGGCAGGTGCTGCGCTGGTCGTTGCGGCACTCGGCGCTGAAGGAAAGAGCGTCATCCACAACACCGAGTACATCGGGCGCGGTTATGAGGACATCCAACGGGATTTTACGACAATCGGAGGCCGCATCTGGAAGGAATATATCGAGGATTGAAGCAAAAAACTTTTTTACGTGGAAGGATGTAAATCAACAATGACGGAAAGCAAAGCAAACATAAAAAAAAGGCACAGAGTCCCGATCGGCTCCCAACTGCCCAAACGGCGCAGAAGGGGAAAGCGCGGACTATATGCGGTTCCGATTTTTTTGATCGCCGTGATCGTCGGTACCGTTTTGTGCAGTACAGTATTTTTTAAGATTGAAACGATTACGGTAAAGGGAAATACGCGTTATACCTCCGACCAGATTATCGCTGCTTCCGGTATCGAACTCGGAGACAATCTGATTCGGCTTAAAAAGAATAAGGTCATTTACGGAATTGCGGCCAATTTAGAATATGCCGAGACGATCACTTTAAAAAAGCAGCTGCCCGGCGAAGTGGTCATCACCGTCAGCGAACCCGCGCAAACGGCGATCGTCACCCTGGGGGCCAGTAATTATGTTCTCATCAGCGGCAAAGGCAGGATCTTGGAATATAATTATTCCGGAGAAGGGATCCGGTATGAAGGAATTTTGAATCTGACGATTGAAAACGGATTCATAGCAGCCGGAGAAGCCGAGACTTTAGCACGGCTGAATGATGTCACAGCGGCTTTTAGCGAAGGAGCACTGACTCAGATCACTGCAGTCGGGACTTCGAGCGCCACAGGAAATTATGTTGTTTGGGCTAATCGGGTAAAAATTTTGCTCGGTTCATCCGATGATTTGGCGCAAAAAGTAAAATTTGCCAAATATTTCATCGAAAACGAACTCGGCGAAAACGAGACCGGTGTCGCGGATGTGAGTGCGGGAAAGCAATTGTATTTCGATCCGAGCCCATTGACCGAATATGCAATTACCGCTTCTTCGCAATCTATGCCGGAGAATTCGCAGACCTTGGGAACAAGTTCCGGTTCTTAAACCCACAGAAGCAAAAATCGGACCGAAAACAAGTGCGAAAGTATTGAAAAAGGCGGTAGTATCTGTTATAATTTCGAACAGGAACAGACATGCGCCGCAAAAATGATGGGGAGGAAAATTACATGCCGTTTGAGTTCGATAACGAAACCACCAGAGGTGTGAATATAAAAGTTGTCGGCGTCGGCGGAGGCGGGGGAAACGCCATCAGCCGTATGTGCAAATCCGGGATGACCAGCGCCGAATTTATCGCCATCAATACGGACAAGCAGGCGCTCGATTTTGTCCAAGCTACTCAAAAACTCCAAATCGGAGACAAGGTGACCAAAGGTCTCGGTGCGGGTTCTATGCCCGAACGGGGTCAGCGTGCCGCAGAAGAGAGCCGCGATGATATCGCCGCAGCACTGCAAAGAGCCGATATGGTATTTGTCACCGCCGGAATGGGCGGAGGTACCGGTACAGGCGCCGCTCCGATGGTAGCCTCAATCGCAAGAGAACTCGGCGCACTGACTATCGGCATCGTCACCACTCCTTTTACCTGGGAAGGTCTCAAGCGCATGAAGAATGCCGAAGCCGGTGTCGCAATGCTCCAGGAGACTGTCGACGCATTGATCATCGTCCCGAACGACCGTCTCAAACTGGTCTCACAGGAAAAAATCACACTGATAAATGCTTTTGAAATCGCCGATGATGTGCTGCGGCAGGGCGTCCAGAGCATTTCCGACCTCATCAACGTACCGGGACTTGTCAACCTCGACTTTGCCGACGTCTCCGCCGTCATGAAGGACGCCGGTTATGCCCATATGGGCATCGGGCGGGCTACCGGAAAGGACAAGGCGATCGAAGCAGCAAACGCGGCAATCACCAGCCCGCTGCTCGAGACTTCAATTTCAGGCGCGCGCTCGGTCATCATCAATATCACCTCTTCGCCGGATATCGGACTTGAAGATATTGAGACTGCCTCGACGATGATCGCCCAATCGGCGCATCCCGAAGCGAACATCATTTGGGGCGCGGCGTTCGATGAGATGATGTCGGATGAAATTAAAATCACGGTCATAGCGACTGGCTTTGCCCAAAGCGGTGTAAACTCGGTCGGAAAAGATCTCTTTTCGGAACAGGTCAACGGATTGTTCACTCAGAGCACGCCTCGTCCGCGCACCGAACCGCCAAAGACAACCGTCCCGAGTTTTGAACAAAAACCGCTGCCGAAGACAACGCCGCCGCAGTTCAAGCCCCAGCCGACAGTGCCGCAAAAAAACGACAAAACGGCAGCTTCAAACGATGACGATTACTTCGACATCATGAACATTTTTAAACATAAGAAATAAAAAAACGGCGGGTTTTGCCCGCCGTTTCAAAATGGGAATCCTGTCAAAACGGAGAGAATTGTGGGGAAAAGAGTAATTTTAGAAGCGGCAGCGCGTTCCGAGACCGGAAAGGTGCGCGGCAACAATGAGGATAACCTCTGTATCGACGGAGAATTATTCAGCGCAATCCAGCTTGACGAAGGCGTGCGGTTTGCCGACGCCTTCGATTTTCCGTGCGTTATCGGTGTCTGCGACGGTATGGGAGGTCAGGAGTTCGGTGAGTTTGCCTCGGCTGTCACGGCGCAGGCGATTGCGGAATATCGGGACGCATTATGCGGTGAGGACAGCGAAACCGCCATTACCGAATTTGTCACTGCAGCCAACACACGCATTTGTAATGAGATCACCGCAACCGGAAAGCGCATCGGAACGACCGGTGCGTTTATGATCTTCAAAAACGATTTAGTGGTTGCCGTTAATATCGGAGACAGCCGTATCTATCGATATCAAAACGGAGTCTTGTCTAAAATCAGCATCGATCATACCGAAGCGCAGATGAAAATCAATATGGGACTTATGACACCCGAACAAGCGGAAACCGACGGCAGCCGTCACCGGCTGACCCAGTATTTAGGTCTGTTTGAAGACGAGATGGTTCTGACACCGGCGATCTTTGAAAAAGCCCCGGAATTCGATGAAATTTACTTGATCTGCAGTGACGGACTGACCGACATGGCATCGGACGAAGTCATTGCCGGTATTTTGGAAAACGGCGGCACCGCTTCCCAGATTGCTGATCATCTGATAACCGCGGCGCTGTCAGCAGGAGGCGGAGACAATGTGACAGTGGCGGTGGCGAAGATCACTGAAGCCGAGGATGACCGCCGGTTGGTAAAACGGCTTTTTTCCGGCAAGAAAACAAAGCTGAACCCGAACACTAAACACCGTTCGATCTTTGATTTCCGGTGATAAGTTGATTTCATCGAGCATTTATTGTATAATTTTAATGGTACGCAAAACAGCGCAAAGGAGGGGTTTTGTGACAGAGGTTACAACAAAACAGCTCGCCGAAAAAACGGTGGAATTGAATGCCGGAGATGATATCTTATTATCCGGCACGATCTATACCGCACGCGACGCCGCCCACAAGCGCCTTGCGCAGCTGATTGATGAAAAAGAACCGCTGCCGTTCGACCTGAAAGGCGCTGTAATCTATTACTGCGGTCCGACGCCCGCACCGAACGGTATGGTCATCGGCTCCTGCGGCCCCACGACTTCGTCTCGCATGGATTCGTATGCCCCGCGGCTGTATGGTCTCGGTATTGCCGCGACCATCGGGAAAGGGCGAAGAAACTCCGGCGTCGTCTCTGCTATTGAAAAGAACAAGGCCTATTATCTCTGCGCACTGGGGGGCTGCGGCGCTTTGATCGCCGATTGCGTAAGAAGCAGTGAAGTAGTCGCTTTTGAAGATCTCGGCTGCGAGGCAATTCGAAAACTGGAAGTAGAAAAGCTGCCGTTGATCGTCGGAGTCGATGCGACGGGTGTGTCGGCATTAAAATAGACTCGAAAGGAAATAAATGACTAATGGATATTCAGGAATTGATTATACGGCATCCCAAGCTTTTATATTGCGGCGAAGATATTGAAAATGCCGTAAAAGAGCTCAAAACCTGTTTTTCCGGCGGCGGACGCGTCTATATTTGCGGCAACGGCGGAAGCGCTGCCGACAGCACCCACATTGTCGGCGAATTGGTCAAGGGTTTCCTGTCCAAACGCCCGCTTGACGATGCCATAAAATGCCGGCTCGCCGCAATCGATTCCGAGCTCGGCGTAAAACTCGGCGAAAAATTACAGGGCGGCCTTCCCGCACATGATCTGTGCGAAAATATCTCCCTTTCATCCGCGGTGGCAAACGATATCGATCCCGATATGATCTATGCGCAGCAATTGATCGCCTATGGGCAGGCAGGGGATATTCTGATTGCGATTTCAACCTCGGGAAACGCTAAAAACACCGCCTACGCCGCAGTGACGGCCCATGCACTCGGCATGACCGTGATTGGGCTGACCGGTGAGACCGGCGGCAAGCTGAAAGAGCTCTGCGGCATCTGCATCCGTGTACCGGAAAAAGAGACTTATAAAGTCCAGGAACTGCATCTGCCGGTCTATCATTATCTTTGTGCCAAAGTTGAAAATGATCTCTTCGGCGCGGAATAACCGATTTTAAAAAATCAAATAATAATTGAAACTTTTCGGGAGATAAACCATGAGAAAACTGTTCGCTGTCGTCATTGTTATATTGATGCTTTTGCCTGCCTGCTCAAGGCCGAAGAATTATCCTGTCAACGTCGGCGGAACGGAGATTATGAAATACCCTGAAGCGGTCGTCACGCTGTCGCCCTACATCGGCGAAATTATCTACGGATTGAAACAGTCCCGGGTGTTAGTCGGACGCAGTGAATATTGCGACTACAACGGCAATGTGCGGCAGCTGCCGAGCATGGGCACGGTCAGCGCCCCTGACGTCGATGCCATCATTGCGCTTGCGCCGCAGGTCGTGTTTGCCGCGGTTTCTCTGCCGCAGGCAGCGGCGGCAAAACTGGCGGAGAACAACATCAAGGTCTGCGTACTGCCGGTTCCGGCGACTATTGAAGAGATCAAACAACGGGTCACGGAAATCGCGAAAGTGCTGCGCGGCGTGAATCGCGCCGAAGCTCTCGCAAAGGATTATCTGGCTGACTTTGAACAAAAACTCAATTATGTAACCTATAAACTGCAAAACGTCGATAAGCCGACAGGAATTTTCGTATTGTCGAATCAAGGCGCAGTTGCAACGGGCGATACGCTCGCCGGCGTGATTATGCAGCTTGCGGGCGTGACCAACATCGCGGCGAACAACACCGGTTACTCAATGCCTTTTACGGAAATCTTTGCGGCTAATCCCGATGTCATCATTGTCTCGAATCCACCCGCGATTTCTTATATCCAAAACAGCGATTTTTCCCAGCTCGCCGCCGCGTCAGCCGGCCGAATTTACGAACTTGACAACAGTTTTGCCGAGAAATGCACCCCCGCGGTGACGGATATGCTCTACGCGCTTGCCTATGCAATCCACGGCGATGCAATGGCAGCTCCCGACACAGACAGCGCACCCGCTAAACCCAGTGAAATTCCGAGCATCAATTCCGAATTCCAGACGTCTTCCGCGGTTCTATCGCAAACATCAACCGCCGCAGCCGATTCCCAACAGTCATCGTCTAAACCTTCTTCCCGTTAATTGAAGGAGCGAAGCAGGATATGCTGAAAAGAAAAAAGAAAGAGCTTTCCTCTTTCATCTCACCTTCGGTATTGATTATCATCAGTTTTGCCGGAGTCATCTTAACCGGGGCACTGCTGCTGATGTTGCCGATTGCATCACGGCAAAAAATTGTCTCCTCATTCACCGATTGCCTGTTTGTTGCCACTTCAGCGACTTGTGTGACCGGACTGGTAACCAAAGATACATATAATTATTGGACGACGTTCGGACAGGCTATTATTTTGTTGTTGATTCAAATCGGCGGATTGGGATTAATCACAATTACGCTGTTTGTCGGTAGTTTTCTAAAGCGGAAATTCGGCTTTAAAGATCTTTCACTCGCTACCGAATCCATCAGTTATGACTCACTGCCTGAAGTCTGGACAGTTCTGAGGATGGTTGTGATGTTCACCTTGGTGGTCGAAGCGATCGGTGCCATAATCATCACGCCTGAGTTCGTGAACCGCTTCGGGCCCAGCGGCGTCTTTCGGGCAGTTTTCACCGCCGTTTCGGCCTATTGTAATGCGGGTTTCGACCTGACGGGAGACAAAGTCAACTTTGTGAATCTGATTCCTTTTCAACATTCTCCGATTGTTTTGATCACGGTCATGTCGTTGATTGTCATCGGCGGTATGGGCGTGCTGGTTTGGTACGACTTGGTCAGCTCGCTGAAACAGAAACGGAGTATGATGCTTCATTCCTCGTTGGTCTTTAAACTGACTGCGGGTTTGATTCTGTCCGGTACGATTCTTTTTTTAATATTCGAATATTATAATCCCGGCACTATCGGGAATATGAGCTTTGGGACAAAAGTTATCAATTCGTTCTTTCAATCGATCACAACCAGAACGGCCGGTTTTTCTTCGGTCAATATCGGAAATCTGTTTACCCGTACAAAAGTGTTGTTTTGCATTTTGATGTTCATCGGAGCAGCTCCCGGTTCGACCGCCGGCGGTATTAAAATCACGACTTTCTGGGTGGTTGTCATGACCATCTGGAGCTATTTGCGCGGCAGACAGGACACAGTGATCAGCGGGAAGAGAATCAAAACCGAAGTGGTTTACCGCTCGCTTGCGATTATGATCTTAATGCTCGGAATGATCTTTGCTTCCGCCGCTTTGATCTTCGCTAATGAAAATCATGTGCAAAAGGTCAGCGTGATAGATTCGCTGTTTGAGGTGTTTTCCGCGGCGGGCACCGTCGGTTTGAGCGCCAATCTGACGCCGACACTGATGGCAAGTTCGAAATATATCCTGATATTGAATATGTTCATGGGACGCGTGGGGCTTGTGACCTTCATGCTTTCCATAACCACCCTGAGAGCCAGCCGAAAAAAGAATGAAATTTTACCGGAAGGCAAAATCATCGTCGGATAAACCGATATTTTTTATCGCAAATCAAACGTAGAAAGCGGAAGGACGGATATTATTAAATGAATATTTTAATCATTGGGTGCGGAAAAGTCGGTTCTGAGCTGGCCTCGCGCTTATCGGAAGCGGGGCATGACATCTCGGTTGTCGACAGCGACGCGCGCAATTTTACACATTTATCAGACAGTTTCAACGGGATGACCTTTGAGGGTTTTGAGTGCGATCAGGATGTTTTAAGGCGGGCGGGTATCGCTGCCTGCGACATCGTCGCGGTCGTCACACATGACGACAACATCAACATTATGGCTGCTCAGATTGCGCATAATGTCTTTAACGTCCGGCGGGTCGTCACCCGAATTTATGACCCGGAGCGCGAAGACGCCTATAAACGTTTCGGGCTTCAGACCATCTGCCCGACCAAACTGACTATCGATGCGGTATATTCGGCAACAGTCGAAGCGGAACTTGCGCATAAGACACTGCATTTTGGCATGAGTACGCTCTCGTTTGCAATTGAAAACCCCGGAGAACACGAGATCGGCATGTCCCTTTCCGATTTGGCAAAAGCTTATGCGCGTGAAAACGTACTGTTGTTCGGGACAATGCACCCGAGCGGTGAAATGACAATGGTTGTTGAGAGCCCCGAACGCAAACTCAGTGCAAGCGACCGGTTGGTCGTCTCGCATAAAGTGGACTGAGAAACGGAGATTTAATTATGACTGTTGTGATCGTCGGCCTCGGAAAGGTCGGATATAATCTCTCAAAAACTTTAATAGAAGGCGGACATAAGGTACGGATGATCGAGCTTCGTCCCGAGATCTGCACGAAAATCGCAAACGATCTGCACCGGTCGGTCATCTGCGGAGACGGGAGCAAGATCGAGGAGCAGACGGCAGCGGAGACCGATAAAGCGGAAGCTTTCATTGCTGTCACCGGCAAAGACGAGATTAACCTGATCGCCTGCCAGTTGGCTAAAATCCGCTTTAACGTCAAAAAGACCGTAGCAAGAGTAAATAATCCGAAGAATCTTCAGGTAGTGCAAAAGCTGGGCGTTGATATCGCTGTCAGCAGCACCGGTTATATTGCGAATCTGATCGAGCGCCAGCTCGACGACGCTGACAGCCGGTTTTTATCCACGGTCACGGCAGGGCAGATTTCGATCAACGAGGTCACGGTCACCAAGGGATCTCCGCTCGAAAATCGCATGATCAAAGAGCTTGATTTACCGCAAAACTGCATTTTGGTCTCGATTCTGCGAGAGGGAAAGATGATCGTCCCGCGCGGCAGTGTCGTGTTGCTCCGTGATGATATACTGGTCGCGGCTTGTCCGCCCGCATACCGCGCGGAAGTCAAACAAGCCCTGAAAAGGGTCTCGGACAACACTTAATAATATGGACAAACCTTTAAATTCACAAAAGCCGGAACCGCGTGTTGTCGATTATGACACGCTGCGTAAAAACACCCCGTTCACCTGGAGCGTCGGGTCAACCGTTATGTCATTAATTAAGCTTGCCGGCCTCACCTATCGGAACTATTTTCTCGATTTTGACGAGAATGTCCGGATGTACAAAGAGGGCGAGGAAAAACTGGCGAAACTGTTTGACGGTTTCCCGATGCCTAATATGATCACACCTTCTATCAGTTACGGGCATGTAAATTGTCTCGGTGCGGAGCTTATTTTTCCCGAAAACGGTGAAGTCGGCATCAAACATCTCTGCTCAACGGTCAAAGAGGGTATAGAACTTCTAAAATCAAAAAGGGGCGTTGATTTTTCCAAAGAGGGCATGTTCCCGTTTTACGCCGAATTTTCCGAAAAGCTGAAAGCGGCTTTTCCGGGCCGTTCCGTTTGGTTCGGATTCGGAGTCGAAGGCCCGCTCACAACGTCTTACGAATTGCTTGGTGACCGGATTTTTACCGAAATTTACGACGAGCCGGAACTTTGCGCCGAGTTTTTAGATTTGCTTACGGACAGCATCAACGATTATTCCGCAGCACTGCGCCGCCTTGACGGTGATAAGCCGTTTCCCGACGATACGGCTTATCTGGCCGACGATATCGCAAGCATGATTCCCGATTCGCTCTGGCCGGAATTTGTGCTCCCGTTTTGGGAAAAGTATTATCGCTTCCGCACCTCCGGAAAGCGTAATATCCACATCGAAGGACTATTGCCGAACCAATTGAAGTTTCTCGAGGAAGCGCGCATCGAGCGTTATGATCCCTCGATTTCAACGATGCTCACGCCTGCGATTATCGAAAAAACATGCAAAGTGCCGTTTATGTGGCGAATCGGGTCGTTTCATTTTCCGCAGATGAGCAAAAAGGATACAGCGGATTTTGTGTATCTTGCTGCTGCTGACGGCGCTAACAACGTCCACACTTATATCGCGGACGATACGCTCGACCCTGAGACCGTCGAAAAAATCACTATTTTCCGCGACACCGCGCAAAAAGTGCAAAAACTGCTTTCCGGCGGAATGCCGAGAACGGAACTGAGAAAGTTTACGGGTTATTCCGACAGCGCCGAATATTGGGACAACTGGCGCGGCTACAAGGGCAAGCCGCAATTTAAAAAAGGATAAGAATATGATCACGCAAAAAGAGATCGATAAAATCAACGAACTCGCCAAAAAGGCGCGCGGGTGCGGCCTGACCGAGGATGAAAAAAAAGAGCAGGCGCATCTGCGGGCATTATATATCGCATCGTTTCGTGACAGTTTGCGCGGGCAGTTGGATGCGATCACGCTGGTTGATGAAAACGGAAATAAGAGAAAGCTGAAACATAAATGACTGATTCGGAGTTTTGTATTAAATTCGCCGAGAGCGATCTGCCGCACCGCGCTCTTTTGTTTTATTGCCTAAAAAGCGGCTCAGCAGAAATCATATTCTGCGGTGAAGACGGCATGCTGTTGTTTGACCAAAACGGCGGCCATTATTTGCTGACGGCGAAAAGCCGAAAAACAGCGGAAAAACTAATCGATAAAGTACCTCAAGGAAATTCAATTGTAGCGCATGAGGATTTTTATGATGATCTCTTGCATTGCCGAAATCCGATTCGAAAGACGAGATGCAATGCGGCCGCTTATCTGAAGAAAGAACCGCCCGAAGCGCCCGATGCAGATATCAGACAATTGACAGCCGACGATCTGCCTCTGATTGTCGAACATTATCATCTGTTCACTGATGCAGGCTATTTTGCCGAGCGGCTTTCCGGCGGCTTTATGTACGGCATCTATATCAACGGAGAACCCACCGGCTTTATCGGAAGGCACGACAGCGGCGAAATGGGAATGCTCGAAATTTTTGAGCCGTACCGAAAACAAGGTCTCGGTTATAAACTTGAAAAATTTATCATTCGAAAAGTTCTTTCGGAGGGAAACCTGCCGATCGGCGAAGTTGTCGTTGGAAACACGGCTTCGTTTGCGCTCCAGCGAAAAGTCGGTATGTCCGTTGATATCGAGCAAACGGTAACATGGTGGAATTACGATCGAATATGTTAAAAATTACATGAAAATTTTCGCCCATCGGGGCATAATAATCGTGTACCGGATGTAAAAGCATCTTGGATGTGAACATCGCGGATGTAAACATCGACGGATGTAGCATTATAGATGTGAAACGTCACAGATTTCATGCATCCAGTACAATTCAGCAGAAACGATGCAATGCCATGAAAAAGGCAGCACTGATGATCCTTTGCTGTTTGATCTTTTTGCAAGGTACAGGTTTTATCGCATCAGCGAGCACTGGCGTGTTGTTTACTGTCCGGGAGGATAAAGTCGAGGACGAAGCGGTTTCGTTTGTTTGGCGGCATCCCCGCATATACGGACTTTATGACACCGAAACCATGAAAATACTCAATCAGCTTCTGAAAGAAGAGGGACAACGAGCGTATCTGGAGGTTCGCTATAAAGCGATGTCGATCAATGAAAGAGCGACAGGCGAAATCATTGTGGAAAATACCTGCAACAGCGGAAATATGATCTGTTTCAGCTTTCAAACCAACGCAACTGACAGCAGCGGTACGCGGTATGATTCAACACGTTATCTCTGTTTAGACACAAGCAGCGGGAAACAACTCGGTTTTTGGGATCTCTTTATCAAAGACGGCGCAAAGCGAGAAGCTGTCCTGGAGATTTTCGGACGCGAAGTACGCGAGCGCGGTGGACCCGAATCGCAATGGGTATTGAAAAAGATGAAAAGCATCGGCGCAATGACCTATTTCGCGGACGATGAAATTGGCGTTTTAACGGTTTTATTCAATGACCAAAACGGGAATGCGGCCCGAGTCAGTGTCAATTTTTCGACTTTGGAACTATTTATGAAACCCGAATATACGTCGGTGACCAAGCACTGAGAACACACAAAAGGAAAGGGGGCGGCTTTTGCCGCCTCCTTCTCCTTATATAAAAAATGTCGTGGCTTTAATATTAATCGCAGATTTTATTGACGATCCAGTAGATATAGAAGCTCAGCAGCGCACCGAAAACGAGGTCAATGACATAATGATACTTTGATGCAACTGCGACGATTACGAAAAAGATAAAAACGGGGATATAGAATATCAGCAGCCACTTCAGCGAACGCCTCGCACAGAGTAAAAGGAACAAACTGTTTGCAATATGCAAACTCGGCATTGCGGCGAGAGATGCGCCGAAGTAAGCATCCGGGATTTTTCCTGTGGTAATGATACTTTGATACATCACATACATTCCGTTTTGGGTTTCCGGAAATCCGGCGAGTTTACTGCTTTCGTAAATAAACGGCCCCAGAGCCGGTGCAATCCAATAGGAAATACCGCCAAGCAGCAGAATCAGACAAGTTCCAACGACGACTTTTCGGAAGTTCCGGAAATGGTCAAACGCAGAATGAAGCACAAACGACAGCGCAAACGTTAAAAAGAAAAGCCAAAAATAGAGAGATGAAAAAATACCGGCTGTATCGAGTACTTTTCCGAGAGCAGAAAGCCATCCTGCGATCGGGGTCAGCATATCGGTTTTTTGATAGAAGGCGTCATATGTATTTGGATTTACCAAAGGCGTCCATGCTTTTATTTGAAAATGCATAAACATCACGAGTGCAATGAACGGGATATATAAAAGAGAAATTAAATTTTCTCTGAGAGATATCCCCGCATTTTTGCGCTTGAACAGTTTATAAAAAAAGATCAATATAAACTGACAGATTACCGCGATAATCAATGGATAAACATAATGAATCGAAAAAAATTTAGCTTGCCCTTTTGTTGGAATCAAAAGCGGCATTTTAAAAACAAATATGCAAACCAAGCATAAGATCAAAAAAGAGATAAAAATAATCAATTCAAAATATTTTTTAAAGAACGGAATAGGTTTAATTTTAATAATATTTTCTTCGGCGATAATCACCATAAACCCTCCAGTGTGCTTTATAATTACATTATACGACAATAATTACCAAATGTAAAGAACATATTAACAACATCGTTTGAATGTTTTTGTTCAAATTACAGCAAGTCAAAAGAAAGGGCGCGGTTTTACGCCCCTTTAAATTATCTGCTTATATCAATTCGTAATCAATATAATCCATATTTTCTTCCTGTTTCGAAGAATGCACGGACGTTTTCAATTGGACTGCCGTTTCGGATGGAATCGGTCGTGCCGAGGATGTAGCCGCCGTTTTTGCCGAGAACTTCCAGGGCATAACGGGTCTCTTCCTCGACTTCCTGTTTGGTACCCATCAAAATATTAATCAAGCTCACATAGCCGTTAAAAGCCGTGCTACTGCCGAGTTTTTCTTTAATTGTCACCGCGTCGACGTCCCCTCCGGCCTGCGGTGAACACAAAGTCGATAGCAAATCCATTTTGATCGTTTTCAAGTCGTCTAAGATCGGCATGACTTTACCGTCATCATAAAAGTGGAAGTAAGCACCGTAACGGTGTGTAATCTCGGCATCTTCTATGATGTGGGGCAAAAAGAATTCGCGCCAAACCGCGGGCGACCAACCTGCGCTCAAGCTGCAGTTATACCAACTCTCAAAAATGATTTTTGCACCGTGTTCGAGCGCGAAAACAAGCACTTTCTTGTAATAATCGTGATAAACCTTTATGGCCGCTTTGAATAATTCCGGATCGTCGTAGAGCATCGTCAGCGCGTTTTCAAATCCGAGCGAATCGACCAAAAGATGATCAACACCCTGATGGGCGCGGACCTCGACCATGCCCCCGTCACCGAGGTATTTGTCAACAAACGCGAATTCCGCACTGCAAAACTTCTCGGGGTCGGGCAGGAGATATTGCATCTTTTCCAGATCGTCCATGGTTTTAACGAGTCCGATCACTTTTTCGGGATTCGGCCCGAGCCCGTAAGCCGGGTCGTTCGGGGCATATCTCATTTGGTCACTCAAGTCGCCCTTGGGCGTGTGAATGACCCGGTCAACATACAACATGGAATTTTTACGTTCCGATTTGAAATCGACGGTGATGTCGTTGAACAGGGAATAGTCGATGAATTGTGTGTAGGGGAAATTCGGAGGTGTGATGGCGATTTGAAAAATCGGGTCGAAGTCAAATTCGCCCTTCATTTTCAACAAGTCAAAGATCCCGGCTCCCCCGTAATAATCCCGCATCCAGTAAGCCATGCGCGGGGAGATCGGAACCTTATCGGGCAGCTTTTTGTCGAGGACGGCGGTCAAACGTTCGCGGGAAGTCATCTCTTTCATCCTGAGCCCTCCGAATCTCATTTCGTTTTGTTTTTATATTTACAAGGTCTCGAACTTGAATTTTAGAAACTCGATGTCGATATCGG
This sequence comes from Oscillospiraceae bacterium, assembly GCA_035353335.1. Taxonomy (NCBI): domain Bacteria; kingdom Bacillati; phylum Bacillota; class Clostridia; order Eubacteriales; family Oscillospiraceae; species Oscillospiraceae bacterium. The sequence continues at coordinate 56,414 of DAOPZJ010000009.1, forward strand.
CAGTGGCGGGGTCAGCACCCTCGCGCAGTAACGCAAGGCCGGGGCGGTGAGCTTTCAAGTAACTTGAAAGCTTATCATAATTCACCATGCCCTGACCGAGCAGCGTTTCTTTCGGTTTTCCGTCCGCGTCGAGCGTGATATCCTTGCAGTGCAGCGCCATGATGCGCTCGCCGAATGCGTCGAAGCAGCGGTCAAACAAATCGTCGTGATTACGCACAAGTTCCGGCGTGTTGATCAGATTGACCGGGTCAAAGATGATCTGAAGATGGTTACTCCCGATGGTCTCAAGCAGCCGGGCGGCGAGTTCGGGGGTGTTCAGAGTGTGCGCGGCAACCGGCTCTACACCTAC